>JAJTGQ010000021.1 GCA_021299455.1 Flammeovirgaceae bacterium
AAAATTTCGAACATATTCTTTAACAGCACTGTACATGCCTTCCTGTGTTTCCGGTGTGTCAAGTGATTTTATTTTGTTGAGCTTTTGAGCGTCCGAGTAGTATCTTATCTTATTTAAGTTCGGAAAGTCAAAAATGTCATTCTGACCGTCAGAGCCGACTTCTTTCAACTGGAAGGATCCTCCGTTTTTTAGTTTTTTTTGTTTCTGCCCAAAAGAAACCATCAATCCGAATCCTATAGAAAGGTATAGAATGATCACAATTCGTGTATTGATCGATCTACTCATGAAATGTTCGTTCTGACACCCTCTAAAATTGGGTTAAATTTAACACATTACCAAAACGATGGCACAGGTATTGTCTATTATGGCGACTTTGACTTTTAGTTGCACACAGGCGTTTTTTATGTCATATTGGCATTGAATCTATGTTTAGAAGTTTAGCATCACATCAGGCGCAGGAAGATTCTGAGGAGTTGATTCAATTGATCAATCCGGAGCAGGAAATGGATATCAAACCGGAAGACCTTCCTGAGGAGCTTTCTATTCTTCCTATTAAAAACACCGTTTTGTTTCCGGGAGTTGTTATTCCCATCACCGTTACCCGGCAAAAATCGATTCGGCTTATTAAAAAGGCTTACCAAGGCAACCGCATCATTGGTGTTATTGCTCAAAAGAATAAGCTAGCAGAGGAGCCGGGTATTGAAGATCTTTATCGGTTCGGCACTGTGGCGCGCATCATCAAAATGCTTGTGTTGCCTGATGGAAATACCACCATTATCATTCAAGGAAAGAACCGCTTTGCGATTAAAGAATATGTGCAAGAGGAGCCGTTTCTTACAGCAAAAATTGATTTGCAGCAAGAGATGAAGCTGGATTTGGAAAGCAAAGAGGTGAAGGCATTGATTCAATCATTGAAGGATGCAGCCTCGAAAATTCTAAAACTCAATCCCGAAATACCGCAGGAAGCTCAGATTGCGTTAGATAACATGCAGAGCATGGCCTTTCTGGTTCATTTTCTCGCCTCTAATTTAAATGTTGACGTTACAGACAAGCAGAAAATCCTTGAGACAAACAATCTCATTGAACGCGCCACACTTTTGTTGCAGCACATGCTAAAAGAAATCCAGATGCTGGAGATCAAGCATGAGATTCAAAAGAAAGTCCACACCGATATTGACCAGCAGCAGCGCGATTATTTTTTGCGCCAACAAATAAAGGTATTGCAAGACGAATTGGGTTTTGATGGACCCGATAAAGAGATTGAAAAATTACGCAAGCGAGGTGCTGAAAAAAAATGGCCTAAGGCGGCTGCAGAGCACTTTGCAAAAGAGATTGATAAACTGCAACGCACAAACCCACAAGCGCCCGATTTTCCCATAGCGATGAACTATGCAGAGTTCATGTTAGATATGCCGTGGGAGGAGTACACCACTGATAACTTCGATCTAAAGAATGCCAAGAAGATTCTTGATAAAGATCACTTTGGCTTAGAAAAAGTAAAGAATCGCATTCTTGAATACCTTGCAGTTTTGAAGTTGAAACAAAATATGAGGGGCCCCATTCTGTGTTTGTATGGCCCGCCAGGTGTTGGTAAAACATCGCTTGGAAAATCTATTGCAAAAGCATTGGGAAGAAACTACATCCGCATGTCGCTAGGCGGAGTACACGATGAAGCGGAAATTCGAGGGCATCGCAAAACATATATTGGTGCCATGCCAGGGAAAGTATTAGCTAACTTAAAAAAGGCAAAATCGTCCAACCCCGTGTTTGTCTTAGATGAGATTGATAAAGTACGTTCTGAATTCCGGGGGGATCCTTCTTCAGCATTATTGGAAGTCTTAGATCCAGAACAGAACAACGCATTTGGTGACAATTATTTGGAGGTTGAATACGATTTGTCAAAAGTACTTTTTATTGCAACGGCAAATTCATTAGATACTATTCAGCCCGCGTTGCGCGATCGCATGGAAATCATCGAATTGACAGGCTATACTGTTGAGGAGAAACTGCAGATAGCCATAAAACATTTAGTACCCAAGCAATTGAAAGAACATGGCCTTGGAATAAGTGAATCCAAATTTGAGAAGGATGCCTTGTTGAAAGTCATTGAAAGCTATACGCGCGAATCGGGTGTTAGAAGTTTAGAACGCAAGATTGGATCAGTCGTTCGCAGCATTGCCAAAACAAAGGCGATGGATGAAGATTTTGAAAAGGTAATCACTCCGGCTTATGTAGTAAAGACGCTGGGAGCAGAAATATTTGACGAGGAACTGTATCAAGGCAATGAAATTGCAGGAGTAGTGACCGGTTTAGCCTGGACGCAAGTAGGAGGCGATATTTTGTTTATTGAATCCAGCTTGAGTAGAGGAAAGGGAGCCCTAACAATATCTGGCCAGTTAGGGGATGTGATGAAAGAGTCAGCAATGGCTGCACTTTCTTATTTAAAGTCAAACGCAGAGTCATTAGGAATTGATCATCGGGTATTTCAGCAGTACGATTTACATATTCACGTGCCAGCCGGTGCTGTGCCAAAAGATGGTCCATCGGCAGGTATCACCATGCTTACTTCGTTGGCTTCTATTTTTACACAGCGCAAAGTGAAATCTAATCTGGCAATGACTGGCGAGATTACCCTGCGCGGAAAAGTGTTGCCTGTTGGTGGAATCAAAGAAAAAATCCTGGCTGCCAAGCGAAGCGGCATCAAGGAGATTGTTCTTAGCACGAAAAACAAACGCGATATCTCTGAAATTGAAAAACACTACATCAAAGGATTGACCTTTCATTATGTAGATTCAGTAGATGAAGTTTTGAAGATTGCACTTTTGAAAGATAAAGTAGAGAAGCCAATGACTTTTATACTTGAAAATCAAAAAGCACCTTAATCAGTTTTTGTGTTCAAACACTTTGCTGTAACGTTCTCTTTTGTAATCTTGACATTTAGTGTCTAAAGTCAGGTAAGATCAGTGACTGTTTCAGGATTGGTAAAAGACAAACCAACAGTTTGGCTCTTTCCTATGTCAATGTGCGAGACAATTTCAAGTTTTGATTTTTGAGGTATCTAAGACCTTAAAAATAAATTTCGCCAAACATTGCATTTTATCTGTATTGTAATACATTTGTATTACAAATTGAATTTATATGCTAAACGTCAGGCTTTCAGGTGATGCAGAAAAAGAGCTTGCAAGATATTGCCATGACGAGGGCGTTTCTAAGTCCACAGTGGTAAAAGAGGCAATAGCGGCTTACATCGCCCAGAGGAAAAAGACTCGAAGTGCTTTCGAGGCAGGTGCTGATCTATTTGGGCAAGAAGGGAGCGGCACCACAGATGGCTCCGTTTCCTACAAGAAGAAATTGAAACAAAAGCTGCATGCAAAGTACGCTCGTTGACGCGGGTCCTCTCATCGCATTATTTGACAAGAGCGATAGCTACCACACGCGAGCCGTATCTTTTCTTAAACAAAGCCAAGGATTTTTGATTACCACATGGCCCGTGATTACGGAAGTTTCGCAAATGCTTGATTTTAGCACGAAAACTCAAATCAATTTTCTTAAATGGATTAACCGCGGAGGTCTTCAAATTTTTGATTTGGAATTTTATCACTTGATCCGAATGATTGAGCTCAGTGAGAAATTTACCGATGTGCCCATGGATCTGGCAGATGCAACATTGATAGTGGCTTCTGAAGCCAAAGGAATCTCAAAAATTGCCAGCATTGATTCGGATTTTTATGTCTATCGCGATATTCGGAACAAGTACTTGACAAATGTTTTTATATAACAGATTCTATCTATTTCGTTAAGCGTTTCAGCGAACCAATCTCTCTCCAATTTGCCACCGATATTCTATCGCTGCGCGTAAAGCTTTGTGGACCATCATATAAAAGTAGCCCTCCTTTTTGCCCTGCATAGTCGTTCCACTTGTGCATGTTGGTCAGAAAATCTTCTCGGTAGGTTTGTGCTGATTTTATTTCTACCGGCAATAGTTTCTTTCCACTCTCTATCAACAAATCGATTTCAACCCCTTTGTTGTCTCTCCAATAATAATAATTCACTTGGCTACCTGAGTTGAATTTATTCTTAAAACATTCTGCAATTACATGATTTTCAAACAATGCCCCACGAAAGTGTGAGTTCACTACTTCGTTTTCGTTTTTGATGCCCAATAGAGAGCAAGCTAAGCCTGTATCGTAAAAATAGAGTTTGGGCGTTTTCACCAATCGCTTATTAAAGTTTTTATGATGGGGTTTCAGGAAAAAGACAACGTAGCTACTTTCTAAAATGCTCAACCAATTATTTACTGTACGCACATCTATTCCACACTCATTGGCCAGCGAGGCTGTATTTAGCTGCTGCCCTATTCGCCCTGCGCACAATTTCAAAAAACGTGTGAATGCAATCGTGTCCGTAATATTTTTCAATTGCCGCACATCGCGCTCCACATACGTGCGGACGTAGGCAGGATACCACATGGAAGGATTGCGGTTGCGGTCGTAGATTTCTGGGTAGCAACCTCTCCACAGCAATTGATTGGTGGGAATATTTTTTAAATTTAATTTCTCCAACTCGCTGTAACAAAAAGGCAATAGGTCGATATAGCCAATGCGACCTGCGAGTGTTTGTGATATGGACTCTTGCAATAAAAAATTATTGCTGCCAGTTAGTATGAATAGGCCATCTTTTTTTGTGCTATCTAAGATCTTTTGTAAGTAACTAAACAAAGAAGGTACACGTTGCGCCTCGTCTATGATAGCTCCATATTTGAACCGAGCCAAGAAAGCACGGGGGTCATTTTCTACTTGTAGGCGCTCGTCTGGGTCTTCTAATGATACATAAGGCTTTTTAGGAAATACATTTTTAACCATCGTAGTTTTGCCGCTTTGGCGTGGGCCTACTACTGCCACAGAGCGAAACTCTTTTGCCAATAGGCGTAACCATTTTTCAGCGTTTCGGGATATCATTTTACATTGGCAAAAGCCACGTTACTTGACGGAAATATTTTGTGTTTCTGTAAAAATAGGCTTTTATTCTTAAAAATGCTATCTTAAATAGTACAAATCAATCATTTGAATGTCATATTTGTACTAATTCAGATACAGATATTTTGCTGCTACTTAATCTATTCCATTTTCTATCCGAATGATACTAAGGTATGAAATTTAATGGTTAGCGGCCTTCTAAATCAAGTTCGAATTAATTTTTCCATTAATACGAGACATTATACCTTTACAACTTATCAGCAATTAGAAAAATGGAAAAAATTGGAGGATTGACCCCGCAGGAGATTGTTAAGGAATTAGACAAGTATATTATTGGCCAGCATGACGCCAAACGAAACGTAGCCATCGCGCTACGTAACCGCTGGAGGCGAATGAATGTGAAATCTGATATCAAAGATGATATTATCCCCAATAATATCTTGATGATTGGAGCTACCGGAGTGGGCAAAACGGAAATTGCTCGTAGGTTAGCAAAAATAGCAGACGCCCCCTTTGTAAAAGTGGAGGCATCGAAATTTACCGAAGTAGGATATGTGGGTCGCGATGTAGAAAGCATGGTGCGCGATTTAGTAGAGCAGTCTGTGAACATGGTAAAGACGCGAAAGAAGGAAGAAGTAAAAGAAAAAGCCGCGGCTACTGTGGAAGAGATAATTTTAGATGCACTTATTCCGCCCATGCGAAAGTCGGCAGGCTTTCAAATGCCTAATGGTGATACCGAAGAAGTTCCTTCATCGGATGTCGAACTCAATGAACGCACCCGTAATTTGTTTCGCGAGAAAATTAAGAACGGAGAATTAGAGGATCGTAAAATAGAAATTGATATCAAGCAAAGCGGTGCATCGGGAGTGGGCATGATAGGTGCAGGCATGATGGATGAGGCATCAATGATGAATATACAGGAAATGATTAATGGCATGATGCCCAAAAAAGCAAGAAAGAGAAAGGTCACCGTTTCTGAGGCACGCAAGATTTTATTTGAAGAAGAAGCTTCTAAACTAATCGACATGGATGAAGTGAAAGAAGAAGCCATTCGAAAAGCCGAAAATGCCGGGATTATATTCATCGATGAGATTGACAAGATCGCCTCGGGCGGTGGTCGTAAGGGAGGCAGTGGCCCGGATGTAAGTAGGGAAGGGGTGCAACGCGATCTTTTGCCTATCGTGGAGGGAAGTACCGTGAATACAAAACACGGTGTGATTAAGACGGATCATGTGTTATTTATTGCAGCCGGTGCATTTCACATTTCAAAACCTTCTGATTTGATACCCGAACTGCAAGGACGATTCCCCATCCGTGTAGAACTGAATAGTTTGAACAAAAGCGATTTCATTCGAATATTAACGGAACCAAAGAACGCATTGACAAAACAATACGAAGCACTTTTCTCTACCGAAGGAATCACTGTCACTTTTGACGAGGAAGCCATTGATGAGATAGCACAAACTGCATTTGACGTTAATGCCGAAATCGAAAACATTGGCGCGCGCAGATTGCAAACAGTGATGAGTAAACTCTTGAATGAATTCTTGTTCGATGTACCGGATAAAATAAAACCACCTGCAGAAATTGTCGTGACCAGAGATATGGTGAAACAAAAATTAAGTGGATTGATCAAAAATAAAGACCTGAGTGAGTATATTTTGTAACTTGTATTCTTCGATTAACAATGAAGAAACAATTAGTTTACCTATTAGTAATACTACTCTCATTGCCCGCGCTGGCGCAAAAGAAGGACTCGCTTCGTTCCATCTATATAGAAAGATTTCCTGATCATTTTTTTATTTGGCCGATTGCCAAGACGCGAACCAGTACATTTGAAATCAGGAATAGACCCGGGGGAAACGAGAAGTTAACCTATCGCCCAAACAACTCAGTTGGGATGGGCTTTGGGATGTATGTATTTGAAATCGGGTTTGAGTTGGTTTTTGCAGTGCCGATTGATGAGAAAAAGAAAAGTCTGTATGGTGAGTCAAAGGCAAATGATTTACAATTGAATGTGTTGGGCAAAAATTGGGGTGTAGATCTTTTCACACAAACGTACCGAGGTTTTTATAGAGAAGATGCCAGGCGAGGCGTGCCGGCAGATATGCCTTTTCCGCAGCGCCCAGATATCCGGATAGGCAATACGGGTATTAACGGTATCTATGCATTTAATAAGAGTAAGTTTTCCTTGCGTTCGTCTTATAATTTTTCTGAGCGGCAATTGCGAAGTAGTGGCTCTTTCTTGTTGTCCGGAACGCTCAATTTTTTTGATCTAAAGGCAGACTCAGCGGTGTATGGTTCTTTCTATGAAGCTATTTTTGGTGCCAAGGGAAATTTTTCGGAGATCACTAGCACGACCTTAAGCGTAGCCCTAGGATATTCCTACAATCTGATTTTAGGGAAGCGGTTTTTTATCAACTCATCTTTTTCGGTAGGGCCCGCACAACATTGGATTTCGTATCAAGGCGTCAATGGAAAAACAGACAATCAGACACTGAATACATTTGCCGATTTTAGAGTGGGCATTGGGTACAACAGCAGACGTTTCTTTGCAGGTACCAGCTTCGTACAGCAGTCTAGAAATATTCGGTTTGAAGACATTGTTTTTACTAGTTCAAGCGCCACAGTTAAGCTATTAGTTGGTTATCGTTTTAAAGAGCGAGGTTTTTTGAAATGGAGAGTAGGAGATTTGCCGCAACTAATTTTTAACAAATGAAGTGTCTTAACATTTAATTCAAAAATTGATTTATTTTACAATATAATGTATACAAACTTTTTACTCCTAATCGATGCCATCGAAAAATTTGTTTTGGGTTAAAGAATATGGCTTCATCTGGCTGCTGGTTATTGTCGCGGCAGTTATTGTTGCCACTCAGTTTTCTGGCGGCTCAACAGTTCATGTACTCTTCATCAGAACAGGCTTTTATTTTGTCATGGTCATCGGGATAGCTGCTTCCACACTTTCACTCACCCTAAGGAGGGTAGGATATGGGGTGGCGGCTATTTTATTTTTGCTCGCTATTGCACTCGCGGTTTTCTCTAGCCGAACCTTTCAAGTCGTGTACCTTTTGGCAACAGCGGTTTACCTGATCATTATTCTGATTGTCATCGTTGTAACTATCTTCGATGGTAACAGAATGACACCGAACAAGATCATTGGAGGTGTTGCCGCCTATTTATTGCTGGCGCAAATGTGGACTGCGCTCTATATGGCAGTGGACTTAATAGACCCGAACTCTTTTTTGCTGGGGGGGAAGCCTATCGCTGAAGATGCAATGGCACATCTTTCCTACTTTAGTTTTATTACCCTTTCCACCACAGGTTACGGGGATGTTACGGCCATTGGGCCCTTAGCAAGAACCTTAGTGATTTTCGAAACATTGATTGGCCAGCTGTTTCCAGCAATTTTTATTGCTAAATTGGTAAATGCACACAAAGGACATTCAAAATATTGAAACGCAAACTGGAATAATTGTTTAAAGTCTTGTGTAAAACCTTTGCAACTAAATCGTATCGGTATCATTTAGAGACCAGACTATTAGGTTCAGGATTTTCAATTCCATGATGTTACCTCCGCATCAATTTTTGATGAATAATGATCTTGACTTTAACATGATTGTAAAACAATGAACTTCCTACTATTGTACCATTATAAAAAATTAGAAATGTTTTCAAAAATGTTTTAATTTTAATGCAATACTTGTACCATGACAAACAAATCTCTTTATTTTACATCCTTTGCAATCACAATAATAACCTCAATTGCTCAGCTTAGCATAGCCCAAACAGCGGCTACAGATAAATTAATTATGTTGAGTGGTGAAGAAAAAATAGGCCAAGTCACTGAGGTAGGCGACACGTTTATCAAATTCATTCATAAGGGAGAGACGTTAAACTATTCGTTTAAAAAATCGGACATCAACAAGATTCAGTTTGCCAGCGGCCGGATTGAGTTTTTCACCCAGTCACCTAAAGAGGGCAAGGATTCTTTGAGTACGGGCATGCAAGATCACCATAATGTGGTTGCGATACTACCATTTTCTTACATCGGCAGTGGTGGAAGTCGCGATGAGAAAATGTCAGTGAAGGCGCAAGGAGATTGTTTCAATATCCTTAAGAAGGAAGCGTCTCAATTGATTGTGCAAGATCCCATTATCACGAATGCGCTGTTGGTTAAAGGAGGGATAAACGAATCTAATATTGTAGGGTTAACGCCCAACGATCTGGCCCAACTACTTGGGGCGGAATACGTCATCTATTGCACGGTTACCATCAATCAACGAGGGTCGACCACTACAGGGACCAACTACTTCAATGCAAAAAACAATGGCAACCGAACCTCCGGATTTGGTTTGGGCTCTTCCAGCTCAACGGCTAATTTTAATACCAACGTAGATATGAAAATATATACAGATCAAGGACAGAATGTGTTTGCGCAGTCGCATAATTCCTTTTGGCCTAACGAAAATGCCTATGAAACAACGTTGAAATATTTAATCAAACGCACTCCTCTTCACCACAAATAATCTAAACAAAATAACCTAACTATTGCATGAAAAAATTTTTCATAATTGCGCTAGTGGCTTTTGGCCACCAAACTTGTTTTGCCCAAAACACCAACGAACAAATTGAGTTAGTTCCTAAACGTTTTTTTAAAGACGAGGCCTATAAAAAATGCGGCATCGAGATGACCCCTACTCAATTGATGCAGGTTTTCAAAGACGATCCTAAGATGACTCAATTTGTGAAGCCATTGGCGCTCAATTATGCGGGTGAAGCAATCTTGAAAGCAGCCGGTGGCATATTGATTTTTTGGCCCCTAACGGAAGCTATTTACAGAGATAATCCAAATTGGAATCTCGCCTACATAGGAGCCGCCTTTTATTTGGTAGCAATTCCATTTCAAAATGGATTTAGCAAACGGGCAAAGTCGGCAATAGATTACTATAACAGCGGATACAAGCAAGCATCAAGAGTGAGTTTTAACTTACAAATTGATTCAAAAGGGCTTGGCATAGCAATGAAATTCTGATTTTTCGTATGGTTTAGAGAAATTTTATATGCAAAAGCCTGGCATAAAGTCGGTGATCCCTTTTTCTCATGCGCTGACTTTATTTGTATTGTGGACATTGATCACCGTTTTTGGTATCAAGTTTACTACGAAAGGCGAAGAGGTTACGTTATTACAACTTATCAGCAAAGGCTTCGCCTTTCCAGTTTTCATTGCTGGTTTTGTATTGGTCGCTTACACGCTCGCCCGAAACCTAAGAACAGTTTTAGGGCTTTATCGTCCCGCTCGGCTTGCGCATTAGGTTTTGATTTACCCGTTGATTGCAATTTTTGCACACTGCTAGCTTCCACTTATCAAGGCAAATTCAATGATTTTTTCCTGTATGGATGGCCATTGGTAAACTGTTTGTTTGTTGGAATTTCGGAGGAGTTAATGTTCAGGGGAGTCTTGTTGAGCAGCCTAGTAAGGATTTATAGATTTTGGAGAGCCGCCATCATTCTTTCATTGATGTTTGGAATGGTCCATGTCTTGAATGGCTTCATTACTGGACTATTTTTCGAGTCGTTTGTGCAAGCCATTCTGGCAACTTTCTCTGGATTTATTTTTTTAGCCATTCGGGTGAAGACTAAAAGTATTGTCTTAGCAATTGCTATTCATTGGCTTTGGGATTTCTCAGTTTTTATGTCCGCGACAAATCCTCATGCAGGCGGCAAAATTATTGAGATGATGGTAAGTATTGTTCTTGCTGCAAGTCCTTTGGCTTTCGGTATTTTAGGGATAGCCCAACTAAGGAACAGAAAGGTAGTCGAGGATTTTTTGGCCGAGCAGCCTGAGTCAATTTCCTACTAGCTATCCCTTTTTTGTAAACTTAGTTGCTAAATCGCAGCATGAGCATCTTTTCTACCCTCTGCAGAATCATTGTTACTTATAAAAGCCCTGCACGTACGGTTCCGGTTAGTCTTCACTTTTGTTTGGTTCTTCAAAAAGAATCGCATATCCTTTCCAATCGGGATGGCTATTGACAAGCGCTTGCAAAATGCCAACCATTGGAATAAACAACACCATCCCCGAGAACCCCCACACCATACCTCCCACTATTACTGCGGTGAATACCATCATCGCATTCATCTCCATTTTGTTACCAATCAATTTTGGGCGCAAAAAATTTTCTTGCACCAGATTAGATGCATAGAGCGAAATGCCTGCAAAAAGCACTGCCCAGCCGGAGTCTTTGGTGATCCACATGAACAACAGGATCACAATAAATGCGATCAAGTTGCCGATGTAGGGGATCAGGTTAAGTACGGCAATGAAAACACCAAAAAAGAAAGCATAGCGTACGCCAAAAAGAAGCAGAATAACAAAACTCATCATCGCGCAAATACCAGTGAGCAAAAGCGTGCCTGCCAAATAACTTTTGATCGAGCGTTGGGCATTTGCGAAAAAGCTTTGCGCCTGCTCTAGTCGCTCGCCCGAAAATTTGTGTAGCATAAAACGCCTTGCCAGTGCCCGGTAGTTTAGGACAAAAAACAGATACATAGGAATAAGTGTCAGCGTGACGATGTTCTGGCTTAATTTGCTGATCTGCCCCGCTACCCATCCAATAATGCCACCCATATTCGATGTGCCGGAAGGGGCAATGCCCAAAGCCTGAATGGAAAGCCCGAAGGTTCGTTCCACTGAGTTAGTCAGTTGATCGATCCCAATCTTCACTTTTTCGTAGAGTGTTGCCTCTTCTTTAATGATATTCACCGCCTCATACACGAGAAAAAAAAAGATGGCACCGCCCACCACGCAAAAAACTAAAGTTGAAAACACCGCAGCACTAGCGCGTGAAAACTTCTTGTGCTCTAAAAATGCGCACAATGGATGCATAACAAATGCAAACAAAAAGGACCACGCAAAAGGAACCATCAGTTGCTCACCCACGATCAGGCCAGTGATCAGTAAGGTCACAAACAAAAGAAAGGTTGTGTACTTTTTTAGGCTACTTTCCATGTTAAATTATACCCTTTTAGATAATACTTTGCCTACTGGCGTATCGGCTTCCACAGTTATCAGCTTTCCATTTTGATAGGTGTAGTAAGAGTTTTTCTTGTCGGGCGTAATCAACTGGTATTTGCCGGCCCCCATTGCTTTCAATTCTAGTTTTTCGGCATACATATTAGAAAATACAGAGGTGATGCCCTTGGGCTCATTGAAATACAAATCGACCATGCAAATCGTAATGTCTTGGTTTTCGATCTTAGACTTTTCCCCGTTTCGTTCGCGTTGGTAACTCTTGCTGCCGATTTTTTTTACATGCGCGTGTACGTCTTCCGACCCGCGGTTAGCGTGCCGATAAGCCGTGCCCTCAATGAG
This sequence comes from Flammeovirgaceae bacterium, assembly GCA_021299455.1. GTDB lineage: Bacteria > Bacteroidota > Bacteroidia > Cytophagales > Cyclobacteriaceae > ELB16-189. The sequence goes on from JAJTGQ010000021.1 coordinate 12,352, forward strand.
GACATTGTTTTCTTTGATCACCTTCACTTCTGATTCAACGTGAACCGACACAACCACTACTTTTGTATCCGTTTCAGTTTTGAGATTTTTGATCGACTTGGTTCCTTTTTTTTCTTCAATGGCCTTGACGACACCAATTTTCTTTCCCTTAAAACTGACTTCAAAGGCGATTTCTGTTTTTTGGGCAAAGAGAGAGCTAACGATTAAGATGCTAAGAAATATTGTCGCCAATGGTTTCATGTGTTAATATTTAGTTTTTAAGGTCACATGCCTGCATGCCGTAGTGGCATTTCGGCACGCAGGCATGGAATGGCCAGAATTATCATACCGTTGGGTGTAGAGAACCTGATGGCCATTTCATAACTTTTTTTGGTTTTTTGTGGCCTTGAAATTAGAAATTAATTAGCTAGTTTGAAAGCTCAACATTTGTATCGGGTCGTTTGTAAAAGGGCTAAAAGATGAAAAAGGTAACTGTACTGACGCTGGTTTTGCTTTTTCTGATCAGTGTTTCTAATGACGTTGTCGCATGGGTGTATCCGGAGCACCGGAAAATTGCTCTACTGGCAATTCAAAAGCTAAATGCCGAGCAACGGGCGCTCTTTGATCTATTATGGGTGGAAGCAAGAAGAGGATATGAAAGTAGGCTTACGCTTTCCGTGATTGATACCGCTCAATCACTTGCAACCACCCAACTTGATTTTGCTTCGTGGCCGGCCATAGCGGGTGACCACAGTTGCTCCCCCAGCGACATGCTCAAATCTGTTCTACATACAAAGTGGATTTTGAAGGTGGCGGACGTAGCAGCACGTTTGGAAGTCAATTTAAAAAAGTCAAAAAATGTTAGCTGGTATACAAACGCCATTCGTGATTCTGACATCCGACTGCAACGCTCAGATGTCGACTACGCAACACGGGCAGGTTCAAACAACGTGCACTTTTTGTTAGCGCGACACGAGGTTGAGCTAGCACTTGAAAAATACATGGCTGACTGCTTGATGAAAGGCGCGCCCTTGAATGCCGTGGCAGCTTATACCTGGTTTCATCATTCAGCTTTGGCCAAAGCCCAACGATACTCAGACGGGAATTTGTCAAGCGCACAGAGATCCGAAGTTATTTTAGCTAGCCTTGCAGACGAAGCATTTGCGCTCCATTTTTTGGAAGACGCTTTTGCGGCCGGGCACATTGTAGGCACTTGGGGGACTGCCGCGCTACGCAAAGGCACACACGATCGCTACAACGAAAAAGGTGTAGAAATAGAGACATGGGAAGGAAAAAAAATGGTAGTAAAAGGTGATGCCTATTTGCGCACTCAAGATGCAGAGGTAGTTGCCGCTGCTGTTCAAAGAAGTTTAATCCAGCTCATTGCTGTCGCCAATGGAAAGTTGCCGATTGAGCCGGAAAAATTTTTTCTAGACTCGGCTATTGGGCCTGATACGATGGATGTTTGCAAAAATAATTTTTTACCGTCCCGAAAACTGAACCGCGACTTAGTTAGAGAAGTGCTATTAAAAACACCCATACCCGGTTTGGCTACGGGAGAAGGTGAACTTCCCCGTTTTCGGGCAGAGCTTGGTTTGTTTGCAGGTGTCTCTACGTCATTGAATGGATCCTCGGTTTCAGGTGGCTTTGGAACGGTGCAGAATAAAGGAGGCGGCATCGGTGGCTTGGAGGCCAATGCAATGATCGGGTACGGGTTAGATGGTGTGTTGAATCAGTCTGGCGATGGATTGATTTTTCTTCAAGTTGGTTGGCGACAGGACGCGCCATCATCACATCAGTTTATTAATCAAGATCCGACTTCTCCGGCCACCTCGATTACGTCTGTTATTCCGGGGCGCTCTGCTTACAACATTCGGCTGCGCCTTCCTTTTTGGCTTTTACCTGGCGACTTGCTGGTGGCGGGTCCAATTCTTGCGCTCGTGTCACCAAAGGCATTGCAACGTATGGCAGTTGGGGCAGTCAATGGTGGTGCGATTCCATGGCAATCAGGCATTCGCACAGGCATCGGACGGTTTCAGTTTATTTTAGGGAGAGAGTTCGGAGTATCGTTGTATGGAATAGGAAGTACTACAGATGCGTTGTTCGTGCCAGATGCTGCTGGCGACCTTTACATTTTGTCTTATAAGTCAGCCAAATTTGATTTTCCGGTTTTTGAGTACCGGCCAGTGCGTTCTTTTTCGCAAGACCAAAGTTCTATTTTAAAAGTGCAGTTTTCGTTTGGTGTAGATGTTCCCTATCAAGTTCGCACCGTTGCTCCGGTCGGTCGGGCACCTATCGAGTTACAATCGGTTTGGCACATAACTGCTCGTGTTCTCTTTAACTGGCGACACTATTTTTAAAAACATTTAGTCACCCTTATTTTTCGGAAAATCAAAAAACAACATTTTTCCACATCCCCAATCTGCATCCTCCCATTTTCTGACAGCTAATTCGGCACAGATAATTCCAGCAGTAGGGATATTCAAAATTTGCTCGCCCAATAAGCGATTCGCGAAATCGGTGAGCCCCGGGTTGTGTCCAAATAACAACACATTTTCTTCTTCATCGCCTGTTCTGTCTTTCAAGCCGCGAACGACTTTTAGGATTTCTTCTTCACTCGCGTGATAAAGAGATTTGTTCTCGATGATTTTCGTTGTATTAAAACCCAACACTCCACAAATTATTTTACAAGTGTCTAAAGTTCTTACTGCCGGACTTGAGACAACGATGTCTGGTGTAAGCCTTTTTTCTTTTAATCGCCTGCCCATTTTGGGAGCATCTTTTTCTCCTCGGGAGTTAATCGGTCGGTTGAAGTCATCGATCTCCGAGTTGTCCCAACTGGATTTTGCGTGGCGAATGAGATAAAGTTTTTTCACATATAAAATTAACAAATCCTGCTCGTATCTTTGTGTTTCATGGAAAAGCGTCCGCTCAGAAAAGAGATTAAGTACACGAGTCTCTACTACTTTATCCGCTTTTTGATTTTCGCGTCTAACTTGTTACCACGTAAGTTATGGTTAGCGTTTTGCGGCTTCTTGGGACGTATCGCGTATCTGTTTTCGCCACAACCCAGAGAACGTGCCATTTATCATTTAGGAATGGCGTTCAGCCGGGAGAAATCCACACGCGAGATCATTGCCTTAAGCAAGGAAATGTTTGTGATGTTGGGAAAGAATGCAGGCGATATTTTACGATCGCTGAAAGTGAAAACGCTGACCGATTTGGAAAAATTTGTAACCACGTACGGATTAGAAAATTATGAAAGAGCATTTGCCAAGGGCAAAGGTGTGATGTTTCTCACTTCACACCTGGGGGCTTTTGATTTGCAGATTACCAACATGGCGCTCCGCGGACTGAATCCAAACATTGTCGGCACAGCGCTGAAAGACGAACGACTAAACGCGTTGCTGTGGGAGTACAGAAATGCGTTTGGTGCGATTGCCATCGAACGTGGAAAAGAAAGCGTCCGACTTTTTAAGGCATTGAAATCAGGCGGATCGATCGCCATCTTGATTGATCAGGATACGAAAGTGAAAAGCCGTTTTGTAGATTTCTTTGGAATGAAGGCGTCTACACCTATCGGTGCTACTATTTTAGCCTTGCGAACAGGTTGTGCCGTGGTGCCGACATACATTTTTCTCGATGAAAAAGGCATGCAACAGATGCATATCCTTCCTGAGATACCCTTAATTGTAACAGGCGATGAAGAGACAGATCTTATAGTAAATACCCAGTTGTTTACAGATTTTACAGAGAAGATTGTGCGCGAACATCCCTCGCAATGGGTGTGGATGCACGAACGCTGGAAAACCAGACCTGGAGAGGAGATCCGTTAAAACTATTTCCACAAAACATCCATCATACCTTTGTGAAGTTGGAATTCAGGGCAGTGATTAAGAAATAATTCGCTGCCCTGATCGTTTTAGCGAGTGCCGCGAAGCTTGCCTCCTACAGCAATTAGATTTAAGCTGTAAATAAGCGGAGCGGTATGTAACCTTTTGGCCTGCAAAGCAGTACTAGACTTAACACCAAATTCCTAACCATGAAGCGAAACTACATTGTCGCAGCCGCAGCCGCTCTTGTAATAGTGTTCGGCTTTTTTATTTTCAGAGGATCAAAAGCCAGCGATTCATCTGAAATAATAGCTTCTGTAAAAAAGGGGGAGTTCCGAGTAGAAGTGGAGACTACGGGCGAGCTTGAGGCGAAGAATTCTGTAAAAATTATCGGGCCCACGGGGATTATTCAGTTTTTGCACTTACCGAAAAAGACAATGCCAAGCGAAGCTACTTGGAAGCTTTACGCACCTACTGGTCTTCTTATTTTAATCTCAGAAGGCTTTACGCTTTTTGATTTTGCTACCGGAACTCTGCTTTATACACCCGATAAATAACTAGTACCCTGTATAGTTGAATGGAGTGATCCTTCTTAACTCTTGCCTGACGGTTTCCTTCACATCTAGTGTGTTGATGAAGTTTACTAATGTTTCCTTCGTTATCTTTTCATTCTTTCTTGTCAACGCTTTCAATGCTTCATAAGGATTTGGATAACCTTCTCTTCTTAAAATAGTTTGGATGGCTTCAGCCACTACGGCCCAGTTGTCATCCAGGTCTTTATCAATAGCTGATTGATTTAATTCCAGTTTGTTGATTCCTTTTTCTAAAGATTTCAGTGCAATAAATGTATGAGCAAGTGGAACTCCTATGTTTCGTAATACCGTTGAGTCAGTCAAATCTCGTTGCAATCTCGAGATGGGTAGTTTAGCCGAAAGGTGCTCAAATAGCGCGTTGGCCAATCCTAAATTTCCTTCCGCATTTTCGAAATCAATCGGGTTCACCTTGTGCGGCATGGCAGAAGATCCCACTTCGCCTTCTTTAATTTTTTGTTTGAAGTAGTTCATGGCTACATATTGCCAAACATCTCGGCTGTAGTCGATCAAGATGGTATTGATCCGTTTTAGATTGTCAAACAGAGCAGCCATATTATCATAATGCTCTATTTGTGTCGTGGGGTTACTGCGCTGAAGTCCCAACTTTTGGTGGGTGAAGTTATTGGCAAACCCATTCCAGTCAACTTGTGGGAACGTAATACGGTGTGCGTTAAAATTTCCCGTTGCTCCTCCCAGTTTAGCTGAGTGTGGAATAGTATGCAGCAGCATTTGCTGCTTTCTGATTCGCTCAATAAATACATGAATTTCTTTTCCCAGTCGGGTAGGGGAGGCGGGCTGCCCGTGTGTGCGCGCCAGCATGGCGATATCTTTCCATTGTGTTGCTTGTTGTTCAAAGAGCGACACAATTTTATTCAACAGGGGTAAAAACTCTCGTTCCAAAAATTCTTTTAACAATAACGGGGTGGCGGTATTATTTATATCCTGAGAGGTCAACCCAAAGTGAATGAACTCTTTGAAAGCCGACAGTCTCAATTGATCAAATTCATTTTTGAGAAAATATTCAACTGCCTTTACATCATGGTTGGTGGTTTTTTCAATGTCCTTTATTTGTTTTGCTTGGGCTTCAGAAAAGTTCAAATAAATAGAGCGCAGCGCGATTGCTTTGTCGGATGGAAAAGAGGCGAGTTGAGGTAGTGGAACCTCGCTCAGCGCAATAAAATATTCGACTTCCACGAGCACCCGATACCGAATCAATCCAAACTCAGAAAAATAAGCCCGTAGTGATTCAGTTGCCTGTGCATAGCGGCCATCAATAGGCGAGACAGAGAAAAGAGAAGATTGCGACACAATGTTGATTTTAGACTGTAAAAATACGCAAAGGATTTAAGATTGCGATAGTAGAGCAAGCGTGACTGGCATCGTCTGAGGGGGAATTCTACAAATCGGAAAAATCATCCATCAACATACGTACATCCTCCATTTTAAACGGTTCGCCCACCCTGCACTTTTGTATCGTCAACAACGACAACCAAAAACAAAAAAATATGACACGTTTAAACGCGCTCAACCCCGACCAGGCTTTGGGTAAAGCAAGAGAATTGTTTACTGGGTTTTTTACTCCTGGGCACCGCATGCTCCTTTACAATTTAAGTAAATAAAGTAGTTGGTGACTCCATGCCTCAATAAAAGCCATTTACAATTGTTAGGTGAATAATAAAGTTTTAACTTTGTTATTAAACTTTGGCGCAATGGACAGAAGCGTTTCTAGGCATTGAATATAAACCCATGCCGTAACTTGTTGAAATAGGATTTTTAATTGGAACAGGGGCAATATTATTGTCATAACAAAACCAAAACTTTGAAGGCTAAGCACATTCATATCCCTGAAGACAGCGAATTGCTTAAATTCATTTATCAGCAAGTCGATGACAATCTTGTCTATAATAAATTAAAATTTCGTATAGTATTCTGGAGCAAATTGGTTTTGTATCTTTCACTAACAATTGCGTTTTATTCAGCATTTTTCAACGTTGAAAATAGTCTATTATTCATTCTGTGCTACATTCTCTTTGGTTTCTCGTCAATACTTTTTGGGTTCAACTTTGCCCATGATTTTGCCCATGGTACTATATTCCGAAATTCAAAATTGGACAACCTGGCATTTATTATTATCTACGCAATAAACGGTGCTCATGGGGAGGCTTGGAAGGAAAACCACATAAAATCACATCACTTCGCCCCCAATGTTGCTAAACACGATACAGCCTCAAAATTTCAGGCCTCATAAGGGTCAATCCAAACAGTAAGTATAATTGGTATCACCGATTTCAGCATGTCTACGCACTACTAGTCTATTCAACTTATTCCTTGTATTGGGTTTTTATTAAAGACTTTTTAGTCGTTCTCAAAAATACAATGGGTTTTCAACGCCATCTTTCATTTTGGACACAAAAAGTTTTCTATTTTTCATATATACTATTGCTCCCGTTATTATTCTCCCATCAGGCATGGTCAATCGTATTCATAGGTTTTCTATTGATGCACTTGCTGCAATCACTATTCCTATTACTTACTTTCTATATGACTCATCATGTTGAGGGGATCCTTTATCCAATGGTAAATACAGATGGTTATGTGAACACATCTTGGGTGGTAAATCAGGTAAAAAGTTCAAATGATTTCCATCCATTCAGTGAATTTGTCAATTACATTTTAGGTGGCTTTAATAATCATATTGCACATCACTTATTTCCACACATCCATCACATTCATTATCCAAAAATCAATATGATATTATACCCCATTTTGATTAAAAACGGCATTACACCAAACCAAACCAGTTATTGGGGAGGTATCCGTTCTCATTTGCGCCTGCTCCAGAAAATGGGAGTGGAAAACTATATTAACCAAAATGCCTTGGCACTAAACCTAAAGTAAGGTCTTGAAAATTCCTGAAACGGATTAAAATTAAATCCAATCTTATTTTTACCATCTGATCTTATCAACCTTCACCCAACACCAACGGAACATTGATTCGATAATACTCCTCAATCTTTCTTAGATCGGATGCGGTAAACTCCTCCCCTATGGAAATGGACTCACGCTCCAGCAATGGTATAATCAATTGCTTTAGCCATCTCTTATAAAGAGGCGCATTGATGAGCAGCCGAACGAGGGTATTGAGTTTATTAACCACAAATTTCAAAAAGCTAAAATTAGAAATAATAAGGGTTCGATTTAAGGTTCAGCTCCGAAGAAAAATTGTCCACCTGCTTGCGTGAATCCTCCATTTTAATGCGTGTTACAGCCATGCACCTTTGTATCGTCAACAACGACAAACAAAAGCAAAAAAATATGACACGTTTAAGCGCGCTGAACCCCGACCAGGCTTCGGGTAAGGCAAAAGAATTGTTTACCTCTATTAATGGTAAACTAGGTATGGTGCCGAACATGATGCGCACCATGGGTAATTCACCTGCCTTGTTAGGTGGCTACTTAAACTTCAGTGGCTCACTAGGAGAAGGAACATTGGGGGCCAAACTGGGAACATTGATCGCATTGACCGTGGCAGAAGCCAATCAATGTCAATATTGTGCATCAGCGCATACTTTTATTGGAAAAAATTTGAATGGGTTGGACGATGCCCGGATAGAATCAGCCCGGACACTTGGAAAAATTGATTCGAAAACGGATGCCGCACTGACGTTTGCTCACAAACTGGTAGAGAAAAGAGGCCACGTTAGCGACACTGATGTGAATGCGGTATTGGCAGCAGGCTTTACCCAAGGCGAAGTGGGAGAAATTGTTGGGCATGTGGCACTGAACACGTTCACCAATTATTTTAACAAC
>JAJTGQ010000027.1 GCA_021299455.1 Flammeovirgaceae bacterium
CTTATCTACTACTTGACCTAGCGCATTGTATTCATACTGTACCAGGAGTTGTTCTGCTCCGCCATTGATTTTGCGGTAGGTGCGCAGCACACGGCCGGTTGGGTCATACTCGTTGCGATCGTCCAGCACTACCGAAGTGGTAGCGTTTTGGAAATGAGTTGTTTTCGATTTTAGGCTTTTGACAAAATCATACACAACTGTATTTTTATCCAGTGTGGCAGCTGTCCAACTAGTGTGTAAGTGATTGTTGGTTTGGGTCTGTATCGGGCGATCGTACTTATCATAAAACACCACATTGGTAATCCAATTGGTTGTGACCGCGCCAGAGGCATTCAGCAACACACGCTTGCTACCCGTGACCTTTCCACGTGTAGAAAAGGAACGGGTGGCTTGTTGTCCGACCAGATGAGTCGCATCGTAGGTGTAGTCATCAACATTTGAAACATCGCGATCAAAATTATAATGATCATAATAGTTCACACTCAAGATGACGTTAGCAATAGTACCCGTTGTGGGGAAAACAACGTTGCTATAGCCATGGGTAGCTGATGCTTGCTCGGTCTCATAAAAGGCAATACTAGCATCTGCCAGACCTTGCACTGCTAGTCGGGTTGTTTGAGTGGTGTTGGTATAAATACCGGTGTATACCACCCGGTTGTAGATATCGTATTTTACAAATCGCCACTTTTTTGTGGCAAACAAATTTCCATCTTGGGTAAGTACAGGCCTGTCTAACTTGTCATACACGATGTACTGCCAGGCTGCGCTTGGCACTTTCTTTTCTACCAACCTCCCCAACGCGTCATAGTTAAAAATATGAACGAGTTCGTTTACAGAAGCTGCCTTTGCATCTAGCGAAACGCCCGTGCCCAATACTTTCATGGCCTTGGGTGGCACAATGTACTTTAGCCTACCCAATTGATCGTAGATATAATAGGTTTCCAACCAAGGTGTGCTCACGCCTTCCAGCGTTTCGTCCATTTGAACTTGCTTCAATACTGTTTGCCCCAGGGCATTCGTATAAGTTCGCACTTTGTTATTGTTCTCATCTGTGCCAATGGTCACCATTACAGAATTGTCGGGGTAGTTAGAATTAGTAGTACCATCCGGTTTCCAATAGCGCACTCGGTAGGTAGCATTGTTCAATGCAGTAACGCTTCGCACAGTATGCGTACTGCCTGGTTGCCAATCTAGCCCGGGCGCTCCTTGCTCGGTTACGCGCATGGTAGGATCGTTGGCATACAGCGTGCGCGCATACGGGTAGGTATCTTTCACCACTTTAGTAGTGCCTTGGTAAAACTGATATTGCTCACTTGTGTTGTAGCTGGTGTGGCTGCTGTTTCCGCGAATGGCATTGGGTCGATATAATCCACTTCTCGTACTGGTAGCATAGGGCAAAAAAGTGGAGTCGATTAATCCCTGCTTACTATGTGCTTCTACTGAAATCAAATCCCCTCCTTGTGGGCTTTGCCCGATGCCAATGGTTTGAAAATTGCGACCTAGCCCATCTTGGTAACTGATCGTTTGTATCACTTGATTTTGTGCCAAGGTATAGAGCGAGGCGTTTTCAGCAACTCCTTCTGTGAGTACGGCTGTTTGACTTACTGCGTTAAGTGTTTTTTCATAATAGCCGACTACGCTTTTTATAAGTGTAGGTGGCGAGTTAAAAAAAGGAGCCGTAGCCGATCCGCGTACTTGCACAAAATAATTGCCGGGTTCAGTAGCTGTATATTGTTGAGAGTTAGCCCCGGGAATAGGGTTGCTGTCTTTGTACCACTGGTAGAAAAAATAAGCAGAATTCACTGAAAGTAAAAAGCTTGTGCCTAGTTGAATAATTTGAGTAGCAGATGGGCTAATCGCTGCCGCTGGAAATAGGTACACATCATACTGAGTAGATGCAGCCACTGGGCATACGCCACTTTTTGTAATTGCTCTAAAGGATGTACTTTGACTGACGGAGTAATTATAGGCTGATGTTGTATTGGCAATGGCCACCCAGCCCGCGCCAGTATTCTTCTCCCATCGCACTACTGCGTGTGGGCTAGAGAGTGTAAGTGGTCCGCTTGCGTTGGCGGCATATACGTACCTACCACCGTCTGTGGGTGCTAATATTCCACCTTGCGTGACAGGGTCTATTGCAACGGTGGCAATGGTCGAATAAGCTTCATTGCAAGAACCGCTTTTAACAACTGCTCGGTACTGCCTTGATGTGGTTACGCCCGAATACGATAACGAACTCGTGGTGTTGTTGATGGTAAGCCATCCGTTTCCATCGAAGTATTCCCACCTTAGAACTGATCCAACATGGCCATTGAGTGTAAGCGAGCCACTCGCGGTGGCACAGAAAGTGCCACCTCCAGCTATATTACCTCCGACCGTCACGGGCGAAACGGCTATTGTGGCAATTGTTGAGTAAACTGGTGTACACGTGCCACTCCCCACCAACGCACGATATTGAGTGGTAACTGCTACATTACTATACGAAAATGTTGTTCCTACATTTGCGATATTTATCCATCCCCCACCATTATTTTGCTCCCATCTTTGTACTTCGCCAACATAACCAGTCAGTGGCAACGCGCCAGAGGCCGAACCACAAAAAGAGGCACTCGCAAGTGTTCCTCCAACGGGCGTAGGATAAACAAAAAGTGTAACGGGTGCTGAGGTAACTGGCGCACATGCTCCACTTCTTACGACCGCACGAACTTGCGTGTTTTCTGTAAAGCCAATTGGAAAAGAAGGTGAGTGCGAATCAACTTGCTCCCACCCCGAACCAGTCTCCAATCTCCAAAACTCCCAATACACGATGTAATCTAGATAACTATTCAGGGTGAGGGAACCATTGGCAGACCCACAATAAGAGGAAGCCGCTCCTGAAATAAAACCTGCCGCTGAGGCTGGTGAAACCATGACTGTAGCTGTAGTTGAGTAATTCATCCCGCAACTATTAGAAATAAGTACCCGGTAGTCCGCTGTGATCGTTGCGTTTGTATAGTTATAGGTTGATCCAGTGAAAGGAATATCCACCCAGACGCTTCCCTCTTTTTTCTCCCACCTGACAATCGCTCCGTTATAGCCAGTAAGAGTCAGAGATCCTGAAAGGGGGGTTTGGCAGGAATATGCCGATCCGTTTAATGTGCCGCTGGCAACGTCAGCGAAAATATATGCGGAATTACCAATCTGAATTGCATTGGAGCAACCGCTACGAGTAGCCATTACAGTGTACTGCCCCGTGGTTGTCAGGTTACTCCACGTTAGCTGTCCTCCGGTACCACTTACTGGTGAACCACTAGCGACACCATTGACCATCAATTGATAAGTTACGCCCGATTGGGAGCCACTTAAATAAAAATTACCACCTGATCCTCCGATACAATAATTTGTCGAAGACACCCAAAACCCTGTGATACCGGTGCTAGCACCTAAAACGTTAGACGTGTAATGGTAGTAATTGGTTGGGTTACATAGTAATGTCGGTGGGACGATATCGGGTTCATACCAGCACTCTCCTCCGTCTTGGCCTTCCCAACTTGCGGAAATCGAACCAAAACCGTTTGGCCATTGAACATTTACCGATGCCCCTCCTCCACCCACGACAACTCCGTCTGTGACGGCCCAATTGGGATCAGAAATTGAGGAAGTGTACGTATAGGTTACGCCCGCACAGACCGTAGTCGGACCTGTAATGGTGAAGTTGTAGTAATAATGATTTTGGGCGATACCTGACTGAGAAGCTAGAGTGAGCACAACACCCAACATAATAACTCTAACAAAATCGAGATTCACTTGGGTATAGAGGTGTTTCATTGCCAACGATTTATAATGCACTCACCGATTTTATTCGAAACTGTAACCGCGCTTCGCCACCTGAGTTGGGATAAATCAGTGTGATGAACAACCCTGACAAATTTCGCTCAAACCTGGCGCGAAGATTCTTGCCATTCCTCTCTACTAAAAAGGTTATCGTTCCAAGGTTGCTAACATTGGCCCAAATCCCGTCTATTGAAACAACTTTATAGTTAGCAGAAAGCTTCCCTCCCTTCTGAATCCAATCCAAAGATTGGCTGCCATTGGTTTTGAATGTGGCCAGATAAGGTTTAATCTCATTTGTTTGTAAATCAGTAGTTTGGTCACTCTCCCATACTAGGTTCGCAGAGGCCATATCCTGCGAAACAACCGTTCCACAGCAGAGTTGAAATAAAAAAATAATCGCTAAACATCTCATCTTTATGGGCAGTTTGTAAGTTGGACATAGGTAACCGAGGCACTCGCTGTGCTAAATTCTCCCAGTAGCGCTGGCAAAAAACAATCATCGAAAGCCGAACAGTCCCAATAATAGGAAGCGATATAATTTGTGACAGTAGATGTTGCGTAGGTATCAACAGTAGTTTTCCATTTCACAACTAGTTTACAGCCTTCCGGTAAGTTTGTCGGGCCGACCAGAAATTCATGTATCTGAGGGATGGGCGAAGTCAAGCAATTATACGAGCTAATAGGGTTCCCATTTTGGTCGCGTAACTCAACGCTGTAAGTGCCGCTGAATAAATACTGTACACAAATCGTTTCGGTATGGCTGCGCGAAATCCCCGCTGAATTTGTGACTGTCAACTTTATGTTGTGTACGCCCGCAGTCGTAAAAGTAAAATATAGCGTATTATTTGCTCCACTGCTTTGACCAATGCCATCAACTTGCCAAGAGAATGTAGTTGATGGGTCGCAGGGGTCTACCGTGCTGCTTGGAGCAAACGTTGCTTGAACATTAACAAAGAACTCTTCGGTACCAGGAATAAAGGAGGGAATCGGTTCGGGATTCTCTTCATTCTTCACAGCATAGTCATACTTTTCGACTAGATTTCGGAACCTATCAAGTGTTTGAGTTCTACGACCTTTATGGTCATACACCACTTTCGTTGAATTCCCAAGATCATCGCTGGTAGAACTGACACCACTAAACGGGCTAGTCGTTTGCAATGAAACTCGGGAAGCGGAAGGTACAAAAACAATATCATCGATCGTAACTTTTTCGGTCAGCGAAGCATTGGTCGTCACTTCTAACAGAAAGGGAGCTGAAATAGCAGATGTATTCATCTCTCCTTCTAAGTAATTCCACTTATTGGCAATCGGATTGGTAAGTATTATTGACGCGACACTAGCCATGCCCACCTTTGCAGTGAACGTAACAGTTTTGTTTTGCAGGCCATATACCCAACAGGAAACTCGATATCGATTACCATTCTTCTGGATCAGCTCAGTAGGTGACGAAACCAGTTTAGATGTATTATTAATAAAAGCAATTGATTTATCGCCAGTCCACCCTGATGCTTGGTGGAAATTCACATCACTTTTATAAAGCCCAAAACTAACTGGCATTTCAAAATTCTCAATAATGCATTGCCCTGCCCTAGCATTGGCAATGGAGGCGATAGGCGCAGAGATGTCTTTTGCATAGTGCACAGCAGACCAATTGCGTTTATCCCCTACCTGAGTAAGCACTCGCCCCTCAGAATCGTATTCTTTGAAAGTCATCGTGGGTGTTTGCCGATAATCAGTGTCAGCGGCAAAGTTTTGTCCGCTGGCAAATGCGGGAGTAATGACAACCCCTGGAGGCGATGCTTTGACGTAGTAAGGAAGGACTAGACCATTTTCAAAGACACGATGAGTTATAAGATTGGCGTTTATTACTGTCTGAGCCGAGCCAGGCACAGTTAAATAGCTGATCTCTTCAACCAACTCGCTCCCACGGTTTGCATCATTTAGTGCCTTTAAAGCGATAGCTGCCGTGTCAGCAGGTGCTGTGAAAACGAAGTCCTTGGCATAGGTAAGGTACTTTGACATTATTGTGCCGTTGGGAAGCGAGGTAGTGACAGAACGAAGCATATTATTCGCCCCATAGGCATACGAAGTTGTTGTCTGAATCCATTTCGTAGGATCTTCTTGAGAGGCTTCCTTAACCACCTCTTGACTTACAACATCCGATCGACCTGTTAAAATCTCGTACAAACCAAAGTGGTAAATATCAGCCATCTTTTCAAATCGTAGCCCCTTAATAATCGAAGGATTTTTTGTCAATGTTGTATACGTGTTCACTCGCTCAGCAATCAATGTACCCGCTTCTGAATAAGTTGTCACGCGGGCAATCGTGCCCCGTCTAAACTCATAATTAGACGATGGCGCGTAGGGGTAGAGGTAAAAACCAGTTCTTAAATATCCGCCATTTAAACAGGGCACTTGTGGCTTTCTCGCAATTCTTGTTTTGGTCGCTTTCCATTCACCGTTTGCCGTCTCAGGAAACATTCCCGGGAGGTTATACTCATAAATCATATACCCTTTGCCGGTAATCTTCTCCTTTACCCGAGAATAAAGGACTACTGGATGCTCGCCCATATTGTCGATAGCTTGTTTGATCGAATCATGGAGTATGTAACCCAATTTAATTGGCGAAAGAAGACGGCCACTTGACGTAGTACCGGATGCATCTTTGTATTCGTACTCTTTTACGATTGATCGATACTGTGAAGTGGTCTCAATTGTTTTGCCAAAAGCCGCCTCTCCTCCGTTGGTCGTTATTTTTTTCACTCTGGCACCTCCACCGAAAAGCTCCGAATTCACGGAGCTATCAAAGTAAAAATTCTTCTCATAACCAATTTCAGTAACACCACCGGTAGGGTAAACAATTTTCTTTAGTACACCAAAAATAGTTGCGGAGAAAGCACTCCGGTCGTCTCCCGATATAAATTGATAGCCGGGCGTAATACCATCAACTCTCAGTCTATTTTCATTGTTGGCGGCTGAATAAAAATAAAGTCTTGGTAGATTTTTATTAGGGCTTGAAGTAACATTTGGGTAACCAAAATAGTCTTGCTGCCAGTTATTCTTCCAATTGATATAATTGGGGACATTATTTGTCCCTGCAAAATAATCGACATCCAAATATTCAAAACGATATGTTTCCCTAGGGAGACAGTAGCCAGCACCCAAGATAATTCTTTGCAAGAATGACTTATTTGTTTGCGACACACTATTTGTAGCAGAAGCGTAGTCAAAATTTATCTTGCGGGAAACAAGAGAATTCGATTCCATAAACTCTACCTGACTGAGTAATGAACCTGCCCAACTGAAATTCACCGAATAGGATTTCAATGCGATATTGGCCAGCCTAGTGGCATAGTAGTACTGAAGAAGAAAGTGCAAACTATCTGAGCTGTGGTATTTTTTGGCACCTCCTTCATAGGCTGTAGGTAAATAGGAAAAAGCTGCATTAGTACCGGTTTTACTCGATGTTATTGAAACAAGATTCCACTTGAATGTCATAGATGTAACTTGATCTTGCCCATATTTTTTAAAATACATACATTCTGCTTGGACCCTATTTCCGTTCTTTGAGATCCACGATGATAGCTTCAATTGATCTTGTTGATTGGCAAAACTGTATACCAGCCCGTTGTTTGTCTTCACGGTAAAACCATCAGGAAAATTTGGAACGATAATTAAATCTTGCGCAGACAGTACTTGTGGTGTTCCGTTTGCATCAAAAACAAATTTTGCCGAAAGGCCGGGTGCATCAATCAAGAAAATATCCGGTTCAGTATCGTTTACATAGGCAGAATCTAAGTGTGCCTCCAGGAAATTCCAATCCGCAATTTCATCGTCACAGCTACCTGCAACTGCATCATCAGAAGAGGGAACGAAAGACTGAATTCGGCCCGCATTGCTTTTATTGTCTGAGGTATGAACATACAACCAGCCCCGTTTCGAACTTGTATTTACTTCGTCAGGTAGCCCTTTCAAGAGTCTTGTTATACCCCCTCCTGCTGAAAGATTCCAACCCATCCCACAATCCCCCTCTCCTTCAGCAACTCTTAAGCTGCCACCGCTATGATAAACTGAAATTGGAATGGAGATATCGTTAGCTTCTAATTTCCCAAGTGGAATAGACATCTCTAGGCGCCCGGTTAACATATCTACGCTTTGTGCTTTTATAGCTAAAGTGGTGCTGCAAAAAATGATAAAAAAAATAATAGCAATAATTTGAGTACTTCTAGCTCTCGAAAATTCTGGCTTCATCCGTTCAAAATTTGTTTATCTCAAATATAAGGTGGCAATAGAACCCCCGCAACGTGGAAAACCACGTATTTTTTACGTGGTTTTCCACGGTTGACTTTGTCAGAAATTTTACAGGTAGCACAACATAACTAAAACCTGGATAGCTTTACTTCTTTTCAGCGGAGACTATGTCTATCAATTTGCGACAGTTCAATCTTCTAAAACGATCTAAGCTGCACGGCAAACCTGCCAGTTAGTTGATTCCGTGTGAGGGCTGAACCATGACTTCTACAACAACAATTGACGACATTTTCAATTGATCTCAGAAGTATTTTGATAAAGGTGCGAAATGAGATGGAGCAAAACTTGCTCCTGACGAGTGTTTCAAATAAGAGTAAGAGATACAAAGTGAACTGTCTTAATCTTGACCATAGCCTTGACCACTTAATTAAAAAAGGCTCAAATTATTATTTATTTGAGGCTTTTAAGCGGTCTGGACGGGACTCGAACCCGCGACCTCCTGCGTGACAGGCAGGCATTCTAACCAGCTGAACTACCAGACCATCCTGTTTAGGAGGCGCAAAGATAACTGTGTGTTTGATTAATCCAAAGAAAATAACTTCTCCTTCACCCTTTTCGACCAACAAAAACGCGTTATCTACTTTTTGGCTTGATCATTTCCAAGGCTCTCAGTTTTAGAAATCCCACTTCTCGAAATCGATAGCCGAAGATAAGCCGAAACGTATCAGCGCGATTGATAAAGTCAGCATCCGAATAACTGATCTGTAGTGTTTGAAACGTGTAGGTGATGCCGGTGAAAAAGCGATCACTGTTGAAGCCAATAGTTGTGCGTCCATTGACGTAAGGAACGACTGCCATAGAATAATTCTTATCAACACCTAACCGATAGTTGAAAAACTGGAAACTGGCTCCAATATTTAATGATGCACCAACAAAAAAATTTCGCAGAACCAGGTTGTATGCATACCCCGGTGCAATGGAAATGGTTCTGTAGTCTATATCTTTAAAGTCGCCAATATCATTCGCGTTGAATTGGGTTGACCGATAAAGGGCGGAATCCGAGCGCAATGAAAACTGGGTAAAATTTGCCAATAGCATAGGTGAACCTGCGCTCTTTTTCTGCCGTTCGTAAAAGTTATATGTAGCACGAATTGAAAATCTTCTTTTGTTGAAAAAATAGGCTCCGGTGAAGCCTGAATTAACGGTCTCAATATCCCTTCGCTGAAGTTTTGGAACTCCGCTCGGAATCGGGTTCCGAGAATCATCCGCAAAATATCCTTTGTAGTTTTCATGGAATGCGTCTATCTCCCAATTATTGCCTATGATATTAGCTTGTAAATCAAGAGAGTTCGACTCACCAAACTCATTAATGCTCTTTTGGGATGGGGGGATTGCTACGATGAATTGAAAGCCAATCTCAAAAACATAAAATCCCAAACCAGCATGATTGGTAATATTCGGGCTAAATGTCAATCGATCACCCGCGTTCCTTGAGTTTTGAATGATAAAAGAAGAAGCTCTTTGCCGAAGTACCGGCCAAATGAAGAAGTAGTCAGGAAATCGTTCAATATATTTTGCCCGCGCGAGGGAGTCAAAATACTTGCTTTGACCCAGAAGGGAGTTACTTGTGAATGCCAAACAGAAAATGATAACGATCGGGCGCAACATAGACGACATGGACTCCTAATGGGCAAAATGAAATGGCCACAAAACCATTAGCCCACTCTTCTTTTCGCTGCACCTCGATTTGCTTGTTTCTCTTTGCTGCTGGTTCCGGTTGCCTTTTCCATTGGCTTCTTCTTGGCTTCAATACTGGCCTTCAAAGCAGTCATAATGTCCACCACCTTTGGTTCTTCTTCGGTCACCATCACTACTTCCTTTCCTTCCACTTTTGCGTCTATTATCGACTTCATTGCCTCATAGTAGTGGTCTTTCATCTCAATCTTGGAGAAGGTGGTTGACATCGAATCAACAAGAGTTTTTGCTAGTTTCAATTGTTCTTGATCTGCCTTGACTTCCAATAAACTGGGCACTTCATTGATATTGCGAACTTCGTTTGGAAAACGTAGTCGATAGAGCAACATGCCCCGCTCATGAGGGGTGATCAGCACTGGCGTTTCGCGATCGCGCAGCACCACTTTGCCCACTCCTACTTTTCCTGACTCCTTTAATGTGGCGCAAAGTAGTCCGTATGTCTTTGCTGCTACGTCTCCATCTGGTACAATAAAATAGGGCGACTCAAAAAGTGTAGGGTGTACTTCTGCAGAGTCCACAAACCCTTCTATCTCGATCACCTTTTCGCTTTTTAACTTCACTTTTTCCAAATCCTCCGGCTCGATAATAACAAACTGGCCGGGCTCATATTCATACCCCTTTACGATATCTTCAGCTCGCAGTGGTTGGCCTGTAACTTTGTCTTTTTTTTCATAGCCCACGGGATGATGACCCTCTTTACTCAACAGGTTGAATCCAATCGTTTGCCCGATGTCGATGGCATTGTAAAGACGGATTGGGATGGTTACCAAAGAGAATTGAATGTGCCCTTTCCAAATAGATCTCATGGCATTTTCAGTTAGTTTAAAAAATGAGATAGATGGCAATAAAGTATTGATAATGAAATACTTTTCAAAATCAATCCTATGCACACAAAAAACCAACTAAAATAGCCCGGTTGCAGAACACCTAGAAAGGCACCCACGAATTGGTGTTAACCTTTGCCTTTATGTTGTGGAGTAAATTGTAGAGGCCGAAATAAGTGCGGTTGATATAAATTGCATGTTTTACTCCCCTGGCTTTTTTCGAGTCTCGCAGCTCCTTCATGCTGGTCAATCGTTCACCAAATAAATAGATGGACTCAAAGTAGGATTTGTTATCAAAGTCAAACTCAGCTGTTCGGAAGGGGCGCCCCAAAAGCTCAACTAGCTCAGAAAATAGATCAATAAAAAACCTCCGTTCGCTAGCTGTGTCATCGTCAAAAATAAATCGCAACTCAAAAAAAGCCTTTTCAAGTTTTGCTTTATCGGACAAAATATCCTTTTCTAACAGTTGAAAATATTGAGGATAGAAATCCGCAGGGATAACCTTCACGCAGCCAAAATCGATGATGCCTAGTTTCTTGTCTTTTGTGATAATAAAGTTGCCGGGATGTGGATCAGCGTGCAGTTCCTTCAGTTGGTGAATTTGAAAATGGTAAAAATCCCACATCGCCTGGCCAATACTATTTGCCTCTGCCTTTGTGAGTGCTTCTGTTTTCAAAAATTCTCCAAGCGGTTTTCCCTCCAGCCAATCCATCGTTAAAATTTTCTCTGATGACAGTTCGGGATAATAGGTTGGGAAAACCAAATTCTCAATCTCACCGCATCTCACGGAAAGATTCATTGAACGTTCAAGTTCGAGAGAATAATCGGCTTCCTCCATCATTCGGCTTTGCACCTCTTGTATGTACTCGTCATATTCAGTCGGGTTTAGCTTGAACATCCGTAGCGCAATTGGCTTCACCATGGCCAAATCACTCTTAATGCTGTCTCCTACCCCCGGGTACTGAATTTTTACTGCTAACTTCTTTCCATTCAACGTTGCTTCATGAACCTGCCCCATGGACGCTGCATTTCTGGCTGATTGACTGAAGGTGTCAAAGATTTCGTTGGGCCGTTTCTTAAAAGATCTTTCAAATGTTCTCACCACCAATGGGTACGACAATGGGGGCGCACTGTACTGCGCCATGGCAAACTGGTTTTGGTAGGCGGTAGGTAGCAAATTCTTGTCCATGCTCAACATCTGCGCAACCTTCAGTGCGCTTCCTTTCAGCTGGCTTAATGATTGATAGATATCCGTGGCGTTGTCCTCGTGCAGCTGATCTTTCGTCAGTTCAGGATTCACTAACTTCTTTCCGTAGTGCTTTAGGTAGTTTCCTCCAATTTTCGCTCCTGTGGTGATGAACTTGGTAGCACGTTGAACTTTACTAACCGGAATACTTTGCTGCTCTTTTACTTTAGCCATTTCGTCAAATTTTTACACTCCTCCCCTTCCTAAATGGTTTTTATGATTTTGAATTTTGATATAAAAATTTTCCGAAATCGAGCGCATTATCTAAAACGCCTTTGCCGATCAAGTCAAAAGCAAGAGTCACCGACTTTTCAATGGCCACATCGGTCTTTTCGAAATTGGGACTATCGTCACGAACCCAAAAATTGAGAACAAACAGTAGATGCATCCAAAAAACACTTGAATACCGATCTTCAATAAAGGGTCTTTTTGCAATTTCCCCGGTTGATTTCCCTTCGTTCAAAACACCTTCAACCCATCCCTCAAAAGCAGACTTAAAACTCTTCAAAAACGTTGGGGTACCACCAGAAAATTTTGCGCCCTTCAGTTGATGGACCACAAAACTTCGATCTGCTTTAAGCAGCTCTGCCAATGAAAAATAGAAGGTCAACAACTTTTCGCGCGCGGTGAATAGGGCGAAGTCTTTGTCTCCAGCTAGACGACTAATGGTATCAACAATATAGCTTTCCCAAATTGATTTCTCAACTCCTTCAAACGAACCAAAAAAGGCGTAAAAATCTGCCTCGGTCATCCCGTTTGCTTTGCAAAAAGCAAAGACGGAAAGGGGCATTTTACCCTCCGTTAACACATACACTCGATAAGCATTTCTAATTCCAATCGCAGTGACAGGATTAGCTTTTTGTGGTTTGACTTTTTTCTTAGTGGTTTCCATGGTATCAGAACAAAAAAATTCAGAAAAGGTTGGGGTTTTACCAGGCAATTTGAAAGGAAGCCTGAAAGCTCATTACTTCATCAACCTGAGTTTGATGGAATGGCGAATGAAAAGTTATCGGCAGGCAGTAGTCAATTCAGACTCACTACGGTGGCGGGTTGAATGAGCAATTAGAAAAAGCAATAATGCAACATTTCATTGATACCTTAATGCCCGATGTAATTTCTCTTGAAGAAACCCGTATTTGTTTTGAGGTATTCAAAATAGAAAAAGGATTCTCCCTTTATTCCTGCTTCTCGATTTGCCTTTATCATTTTTAAAAGCAGTTCCTCATCTATCCGATAGCCGTCAGCCAATGACACCAGAATGCCCGGAAACACCTTTCGCAGTTGGTGACGCCCAACCTTTTCAACTGTCTCATTCAGAATAAATTGATACGCCTCGAGGTTATACCTATAAAGCTGTGGCATAACAATATCCGCATAACCCTCCATTAGCCAAACAGGCCAATCTTGAAGGTAATTTTGCTTGCTCCAAGGCCAAATACTTGGCGAGTAGCTAACTACCACTTCGGGTTTTAAGTGCTTTACTTCGCGATACAATTCTTTAGCAAAATCATTTAACTTTTTACACCGCCATTCCACCCAGTCACTATCCAAATGATTGGCTGGCGGATAGCGTCCATTATGTTCGCCTCCGTAAAGACCAACAGTGTAATCATCATAGCCACCCTTAGCCGGAAGAGCTGGTAAACGGTCATCACCCTGCACACCATCTACATCATAATTTTTAACAACCTCCAGCACCAGTGAAGCAATAAAGTTTCGAACCTGAGGATGGAATGGATTCATCCACGTAAAGCCATTTTCTTCCAGTACTATTCCGTGGACGTCTTTACTTGCCCAATGAGGGTACTTACTTAAAATATGTTTACCTGAATCCTGGTAGGCACTGCTAAAGCCAAATTCAAACCAGGCGATTACCTTTATGTTCTCTTGATGTGCTTCCTCAATCAATTCTTGCAAAGGATCGCGACCCAAGAAAGCGGGGTCAATGGCACATCCGAAATAGGTAAGCATGGCGTGGCTGGTGTATTGCGTATAGCCTCTGTTCCACGCAACGGTAATTAGGGTATTCAATCCACACTCCTTGGCCACCAGGACAGCGTTTTTAATATTCGTCCTGGAAGCTAACACATCACTCCCTACATTAGTAAGCCAGGCAGCTCGAACAGGCTCATTATTAAGTTGAGCCATGCAGCTAATACTGACTATAACCAATTGTGCGATGGATACAAAAGCTGCAAGCACGACCCTCACTTAATTTGACAGTTGAGCTACATCATTCTCGAATGCAGTCTTTTTGAGAGGCTGAGTATGTCCTAGTGTACTGTAAACCTGATACAACCCGCGCGGTATATGAAAGCACCCTTTCCATTTTCCACCTTTCAGTGGCAACAGTACTTCTCCTCTTCTGTTGAGATAGCCAAACCACTCCAAATACTCAGTATCCTTAAAGTGATGCCAAGTATATTTGTGAACTTTTTCAAACCAATGCTTAGCCCTTGCGTCACCTGTAAGGGTGTGTGCCTTGGCCATGCACACCAATGTTTCCACATGCACCCACCAAAGTTTTTGATCCCACTCTAACTGCTGAGGTGGGTAACCTTTGCTGTCGAGAAAATAAAAAATTCCTTCATGTTGGTTATCCCAACTATAATCTAAAATGGAATAAGAAATAGCTGCAGCCTTCTCAATAAGCCTTTGGTTTTTTAAGCGGAGGCCCAAGTCCATGATAAACCACATGGCCTCAATGCCATGGCCAGGATTTAGAAGACGGCCTTCGAAGGAATCTGATAATGAGCCGTCCGAAGTAACATTTTCATAAATGAGGTTTTCATCTTTTTTGTAGAAGACTTCCATCACTTCAAAAATCACCTCCTCGATAAGGACACTGACGGTATCTTTTTCGAGCAGGTGTTCTAACTCAAGCGAGAGATTGCACAATATCATTGGCAATGAAAAATTCTTCAGATGCCGTGTGTAAGGATATACCTTGTTGTAAATGCCCTTTGGATTATCTCTTCTTTTAAGGATGTTAGAAAAGGTTCGCTTTGCGATCTCTGCATGTTGTTCATCTTTAGTGCATTTATACAAAGTGCCAAAGGCCATGGCAGCAAAGCAATCAGAGAATATATTGTAAGGCTGCGTAAGGGGCTTGCCGTGCCTGTCTAGTGAAAAGTGCCAGTTTCCATCTTTATCGCGGCCATGTTTTTGCAAAAAATCTGCCCCATGCAAGGCTGTAGCCAACCACTCTTGCTTTTTTTCTACCTTATCGTAAAGCATCGCAAAGGTCCAAACTTCGCGCCCTTGAAGCCAAGTGAATTTATCGGTGTCGAAAACTTTTCCGTACCTATCAAGGCAGGAAAAAAAACCACCATACTCATTATCGATACTATGCTTTAGCCAAAAAGGAATAATATTAGAAAGAAGCTCAGATTTATATTGTTGTGCATATTCACGCATAGATTCAAAGATTAATTTAGATGGCAAGGCGATATTCTTGATAGCGGTTATACAGGTGCTTAGCTTGCAAATAGGCACTATTAGGGCTCATAAAATGAGAGAACTCGAAGGTTATAGCATTCGATATACCTGCCTGTGCCGCGGCCTCTAATTTAAGTTTTAGCTTGTCCCACTTAATTGGCAAAAATTTGATTGGCATATCGCGGTCAAACGATTCGGTATTCGTCCAACATTGCAAACCATAAAGATCAGCCAGCCTCTTGTTCACCCTGAGAAAATCTGGCAGCTCGCTATATTCTACCTGACCATCTTGAAACGCAACTACATCTACTACTTTTTGTAACGCATCGAAAATTTCGTTCCACTCTTTTTCGTGTGTTTGCAGAGAAACTGATTCGGTGCGATGGGTAACATTGCTGTATTGCGATACTTGTTTTACGCCATCAATATAAGGCGAGATAAGCGTAGTGAGGCCATTTGAAATACCCTTACAATGCCTGCCTAATTCAATGTAAGTATTAACAACGCCAGTATTCTTTCGGCTCAGTTCCTGTGTGATATACCAACCATTAAATGCAGGGGAATGTCCATACTTGCCCCACACTTCATCTATTACCTTCTTATTGATGTCGACCTCTTCGAGAAATTTACCACTCACCCAATATTTGCCGGAATCGTACAGGCCAAAATAAAAGTGCATCGAATATTTTTCGCAAAGGCGCAAAAACATTTCTACTAAATCAACGGAAGGCTTATACCCCATTTCCTCATTCATCAATACTTTAGATGGATAAGTCAGCCAACGTTGATAACCACATCTTATCAAAATGACACTTTCAATGCCCATTGATTTCATCGACCTAAAATCTGAGTCCCACTCCTCTTCTCCCCAATTCTGATGTGGTATATCGTGCGATATCTCGTCTAAAAATGTTGCTTTGATTAACGTCTTCATTCTATCCTTTATTCATCGAATCTTTGTTCATTCAATCTTTATTCATCTGCCAACGGCAGTTTATCATACCAATTCAATTTAAGCGCTACAGATGTAACCACCCAGACACACAAACAAGTAACGGCCTGGGGCCATTGGCGGAAAATTACAAATAGAGGCAAAGCCACCATCGCCATTTGCCAAGTAATGCCGATCAAAACGTTTATCATATCTCTGTATGGATGTGTCTGAAAATCCTGGGCAGGCATCACTTCCAGTAACCGTGCTTTCATCTTTCCCCAAAAGCCCCAAGGCTTAGTTTTAACATAAAATGCAAGCAATGCGCTTTCGTCTACCGGAGATGTGAGTTTACACGCAATGATGCTGACAGCCGTGGACAACGCCAAAATAATGAAGAAGGCAAACAAGGGTTGCACTGAACTATTCACCCACCCACCGTAGGCAGGGAAGTAGGCTGTAACAAACCATTCCAAGCAAGGAGGGGTAAGCAAAGCGAGCACGATCCCGCTCATCATGCCATAAAAATAACCGTACCCATTAAACCTCCACCAAAACCATTTCAACACATTGGCCGCACAATAACCTCCATATAGTGCAGAAGTAATCCAGAGCACTATACTATTTAGCGACTCAATGAAAAAGCCAACGAAAAGACCAATTGCCACCACTACTATTGAAAGTAAGTAACTCCACCTGATGTAATGCCGCTCAGTTTGATATGGCCGCCAATAGCGCTTATATAAATCATTCACCAAATAGGCGGGCGCTACATTTACGAATGCACTGAAGGTACTCATAAAGGCTGCCAATAGGCCGGCAATAATCAGTCCCTTCATGCCCACAGGTAAGTACTGCGATACTACTATACTAAGGATACGCTCGAAGTCGGGTGTAGTCTGTTGCTGCATTAGGGGCAGCACATATTGAAAAGCAATCAGGGCAAGCCCTCCTACCATCAAATAAAGCGGTATGAATAAAACCAAAATAGTAAACCCACTCATGCGGGCAGCATCGCGGGGCGACTCTGCACTTAACATGCGCTGCATGTCGAATCCCGGAACAGGCCCAGCCAGGCTGGCAAAAATCCCCTTGCCAATCATCATAAACAAAACTGCCTGAAATAAACGAAACCCGTCTTGATCAATTTTAATGTCGGCAAACGGAAGCTTGTCTTGCCATGCAATGCTCAGGGTTTTCTCAGGCCAGAAATTAAGCCAATGGTCGGGCAAAAGGCCGTTGATGTAATCTATATCTACATGGGTGAAAGCAAATACCACTATCAGAATGCAGCTGACAACCATAATGGCAAACTGCATTACTTCTGTGGCTACCACACTATAGATGCCCCCTTTGATGGTATACAGCGTGGTGAGAAAACAAATCAATAAAGAATAGGAATGCTCACTGCTCATGTGATAGCTGCCTATTGAAAAGGCCATGTTCCAAGGCAAAATGCTTGCAGCAAAGGGGCCGATACCCACGAAAAAATAGGCGATAGAAGCCACAACTGTTAGCACGGCAAACACTACAACTATCAGGTGGCTCAGGCGGGCACCCCTGCCATCGCCAAACCTGAATTGAATCCACTCGGCACCTGTCATCACTCCACTCCTGCGTATCCAGATGGCCATAAAGATCATCACAATAACCTGGTTCCACACAGGCCATATCCACGGTATCCACACACTTTGAAGACCGTAAATAACAAGCACGGCCACGCGCCATGCTGCCCCGTTTATGTCGAACATACCAGAACTATTACTAAACCCCAACCAGTACCACTTCATGCTATTGTCGCCCAAAAAATACGACCGCATGTCGCCCTTGGCTTTTTTAGATATCCAAAAGCCCAGAAAGATGCTAAGGAAGATGTAGGCTAATACAATAGTTGTATCCAATAAAGAGAGTGCCACAGGATATTTTTATGTGTTATAAAAGCGTTGTTTATTCATTGACTGTACTGATCTCTTTTGCGTTGATAGAAAAAGACCTGACTTTATGGTTCATTATGCCAATCAACAAATTAACATTTTTGGGAGAGCGGATTATCTTCAATCTTTGGATATCGCCCATCACAGAAAGACCACTTTTGGTGGCGGGCAAGTCTTTGAAGTTACCATTACCATCGTTGATGAGAACTGTTCCATAAGAAGCGTCTGATTTGCCGATGCGCACACGCACCATTGTTTCATTGCCACCTAAAACAACATCCAAATCGCCATCATTGTCTATATCGGTGGAGCACATGGCGTGTATAGGTGAAAATTGAGTACTGATTGGTAGGTTGCGTTGAACAAAAACTCCGTTCTTATTTTCTAAGTATACTGTTTCTAAAATGTTCGCTGAAAGAGTTTTACTGTCCTTAAGTTCCTCCGGAGTAAAAACATCCTGAAGGGTTACCTTCGAATACGAACTATAGTCAGTAAAACGCTTTTGAAGAAAGTTTACCTGCCCCAAAGCTTCATCGCGGCTTGCGTAAGGGTATGATTTATCACCGATGTAATAACAAAAGAATGGATCGGTTTTTCCATCTGCATTGAAATCTTTGAAGGTAAGGGAACCCGGGTGGGTATCTGAAACCCTATAATGACTGTTTCCCCCGTAGTTCCCCACCAACAAATCAATATCCCCGTCACCATCAAAGTCCCCTCCCGAAATACAATTCCACCAGCCTTTGTAATCGTGATCAAGAAACTTCTCCGTGCTCTTTACTAGCTTCCCATCCTTGTTTATAAAAAACTCTATGTTGGTCCATTGGCCCACAACTATCAAATCCATTTTCCCATCTCTGTTCAAGTCGGTAGATAGTGCATCTGTAACCATACCGATTTTTTCCAGTTCGGGAGCAACGGTTGATATTGAATTTGTAAACTTTCCTTTTCCAT
The DNA here is from genome assembly GCA_021299455.1 of Flammeovirgaceae bacterium. GTDB lineage: Bacteria > Bacteroidota > Bacteroidia > Cytophagales > Cyclobacteriaceae > ELB16-189. Next base: position 19,147 of record JAJTGQ010000027.1, read on the forward strand.
CGTTTATTAATAGCTGACTGAGTGGCGCTTCTGGATAACGGCCCGGAACGAAACTGCTGCCAATAAAAAGGTCATCATATCCATCCATGTTTACATCCAGTATTTCAATGGCACTCCCTGCATTCGTTTCGGCTGGCAGCGCATTTGATGACTTGGCAAAATTTCCCTTCCCATCATTTAAGTAAAGGCGGTCTTGCAACAGCTTATCATCTGGTTCGAACATATAGCCACCACTCGCCACGTATAAGTCTAAATCACCATCCTTATCGACATCTACAAATTCTGCATCTTCATCCTGAGCTTCTTTATCCTTTAAGAACTCCATAATCACTTTTTCTTTCATGGCACCATCGGGCAGTTGCATAAAAAGCGTACTGGGTTGATCTTTGGCTCCTCCCAGATAAACATCATCCCATCCATCGGCATTCACATCGCCCACAGCCATTGCAGGACCTGAATAAGAAAACATTTTGGGAAGCAGGATCTGCCTTTTGAAATCATTCACGTCCGCAGAATGGTGAGCCCAAGAAATCAAACCAGACTCTTCCAACAAAGTGCTTTGCTTAACTTCTGCCGATGGAAGGCTGAAAGAAGGACGGCTGATGAATACTGGTTTATTTAAATCATAGGTTACAACCCGTTTTCCATCGGGCCAAGTTATTTGTACAGAGTCAACTTTAGAAGCTGTTGCAATGCTAATGGGCACGTACATACAAGACTGATATCCGCGTGTGGGTGAAAATTCAAAGTATTGAGAACTATCCCTTTGAAAAACCTGCACTTTAGTTCCGATTATATTTTGACCTGCACTCCACTTGGCTAAGTCAAGGACAAAAAACTTCTTGTGGTACTTCTCTACCGATTGGTTTTGGTGTATGATAGCCGTTCCGTTCATTACGTTGGCGAGCAAGTCAATGTCGCCATCATTATCCAAGTCGGCATAAGCCGCCCCGTTAGCTTTGTAGTTTCTTCCGGCAGACCATGCTGACCCCATATTTTTGAAGGTAACGTTGCCATTGTTTTTAAAGAGATGGCTTTCCCCAGGAATCGTTGGCATATTTTCTAATATCTGGCTCACGTTTGGGGCGATACCCGTCTGGCGGGCTTTCACCTGTTCATCTACAGTGTACTTAAGAAACTGCATGTTGGTGTAGTCCTTTTCATATCCGTTCGTCACGAACAAATCTTTGTAGCCATCCCCGTCAAAATCGGCTAACAATGCTGACCAACTCCAATCTGTGTTAGCTATGCCAGCATATTGACCGATTTCAGAAAATGTGCCATCTCCGTTATTAAGCTGAAGCATGTTGCGCATAGATTGAGGGTGAAACCCAGCCTCTACCAACATCCTGTATTTGTCATAGTTATCATCACCTGAAGAAAGCTTTATTCGCTCGTTTGTTTCAGGTAGCATATCGAGGGTAATTAAGTCGGGCAAATTATCGTTGTTAATATCTGCCACATCAGAGCCCATAGAAAAAAGCGATACATGGCCTATCGATTCCTTAAGGTTGTTGGTAAATGTGCCATTGCGATTATTGATATAGAGATAATCCTCTTCATTGAAATCGTTAGAGATATACAAATCCAACCAGCCATCACTGTTAATATCTGTTACTGCTAAACCCAGTCCAAAACTCAATACATTATTTACCAATCCTGCCTTATCGGTGGCATCTGTAAATATTCCTTTGTCATTGCGAAAGAGCTTGCTGCCAAACTTAGAAGACCGCTCTATTTTATAGTTTGCTAGCAGGCGATTGAAGCCTGCATATTGCGGCAGGGAATGGTTCAGCACAAACAAGTCGAGGTCGCTGTCATTATCATAATCGAAAAATGCGGCTTGGGTAGAGTATGAATTGTCCGCAAGGCCATATTCCTTTCCCCGCTCAGAAAAAGTTAAATCTTTATTATTGATGAACAGTAAATTTTCCCTTAGTGTTGAATCCTCCATTGCCGAACGGCAAACGTAGATGTCCAGCCAGCCGTCTTGATTTATGTCGGCCATGGTAACTCCCGTCTTCCAACCGATAGGTGCTGCAACGCCAGCCTTCTCGGTGATGTCTTCAAAGGCCAAATCCCCTTTGTTAAGATAAAGCTTGTTAGCAACTTGGTTGCCTGTAAAATAGACGTCCACCCATCCATCATTATTGATGTCTCCCACAGCTACCCCTCCCCCATTAAAATAATAGGGGTAATTCATCACGTTGTTGTCGCCAGATTGCACGACACGATTTACAAATGTAATGTTAGAGCGTGTTGAGTCGACCTCTGTAAAGAGAGGCGTATTCTTCTTCTCCTGGCATGCAGTGAGCATTACAAGAAAAAAAAATGAAAACATTAACCTGTGAACCATAGGCGTGCAAAATTGCTATTTAAAATAAGGGTCAGCATTGTGTGCTGACCCTTAATATACTAAATCAAAAATCTTACAACTTTAGTTTTTATCCCACCAAAGTGGGGTCGTTACTTTGTCACCACCGGCACCTAGTAATTGCTTAGCTCCCTCGACTCCAGATTTGTTTGTCTCAGACTCACTAATAAGGAAGGTAATGCGTCTTACTCGTTGCGTAGCCAAATCAGGAACTATGATATCGGTGTTTTCGGAATTAGCAACGGGATATAGTTTAAGCTGCCCAGATCTTCTCAAATCCGCCCATGCCTCCATACCGTCAGGATAAAGGGCTAACCACTTTTGGGTCGCAACCTGCTCTCTTGCCCTTGCTGCATCATACTTGATAGGTACAGTAGAAATGGCAGGTGAAGACAGTAAATCGCCAGGAGCAATCGGAACCGCGGTTGAGCTAATGTAACCATTGACAGCTGCTACATCGGTAATGCCCCACTGCGACATTGAACTCTTAATACCATTCTCATAGTTTCCTTGGGCCGTGCCATTCATGTTCCAACCATTCAAGGCACCCTCTGCACGTAGAAAATACGCTTCAGCGGTAGTCATTATCACTTGCGGATATGTAAGCCTTGAATCTGATGTCCACCTCGTTCCTGGCTTGGAAAATACTTTTGCAGCGCCATCTGTACCTCCTTCCGTTCCAATCTGCGCCACACTAAGTCCGTTTCTAATTCCCTGAAACTGATTACTTTTTTCGGCCGGTTGAAAATATTCTCCCATTCTTGGATCAGAATAACCCTTTAGTACGGACTCCATACTAGCACTCATACGAAACTCATTCCAAGGAGTCATAATCGATAGCCCATTGTAATCATCTCCCTTAAGGGATTTTGTTAACCACGCATCGTCAGTCGCTTGTGCAGTCATAACGCCATCTGCGACAGCTGTTTCTGCTTGTATTTTTGCTTTAGCCGCATCCACTTTGGAAATCCGTAGGGCCAGTCGAAGCTTTAAGGTGTTGGCAAATTTCAGCCACTTGGCTGCATCTCCGCCAAATACAAGATCTGATGAACCGTAAGGCCTAGCAGAGGTATTAGCCTTTAGCGTGGCAATAGATTGATCTAACCGCACAAAAAAGTTGTCGTATATTTCCTGTTGAGAATCATATGCAACCGTAGATCCTGGCAATCCTGCCTTCGAGTAAGGAATGGGGCCCCAATAGTCCGTCATTCGATGAAAAGTCCAAACCCACCACACATTTGCAACGGCATACTCTGGCGTATTTGGATCAAAGGAGGATAATAGTGTCTGCAACTGAGGCAAGACCTGTGAATAAGTGGGTTCCCAAATGCCACCTTGCAGCCAGCCGCTTACAATAAAATACCGATCGGATCTAAAGCCGGAGGTTATATTGGCAAAATATTGCGCATACAGGTCGGCAAAAAGATTTTGACCTATCTGATAAAAATAAAAAGTCATTGCCGATTGCGATTGTGCTTTACTAAATGCCTGTGCCAGTTCAGCTTTGCCAGGATTTGAAATTGCATTTGGGTTCTTATTGATCTCCTCAAAATTAGAAGTACACGAAAAGCCGATCAATAGACCACTAAGTAGTAAAACCGAAATTAGTTTCCCTATTCTTATATTGGTTATCATAGATTTGATTGTTAATTAAATTTAAAATACTAGATTCAAATTAAACCCAACGCTCCGGGTCGATGGCATAGCACCATACTCTACACCTTGGTAATTCCCGTTACCCAAAGTCATGTCAGGATCGAACCACATAGTTCTCTTTCCAATCCCAGGGATATCCAGCTTGGATTCTCCTCTGTAAAGCCAAAACAGATTTCGGCCTACTATGCTTATCCGGGCAGACTTAATAAAAAAGTTGCCTGGAACCGGAATATCATAGCCAATAGCAAGTTCACGTACCCTAAAACTCGTGGCATCATAAATAAAGAACTCAGCAATATTATCACGCTTGCCTGTGGCAGTCTGCCAAAACTGCTGCGCAGTAATTGCTTTGTCAACCGCAGCACCAGTGCTATTGACGCCACCTAAATTTAATCCACCGCCTCTAAACTTGGTAGTCTCTTCAGTAATACCACTGAATGCCAAATTACTTTCTGTGCCCGAAATCATTTCGCCACCAATACGACCATCAATCAACACACGTAACGATAAAGAACCAAACGTAAATGTATTGGTTATGCCCATTGTAGCTTTCGGATTGAAGTTGCCGAGGATAGATCTTTGAGATGATCTAACAGGGGTACCGTCTGCAGTTACCACATATCTTCCATCCTTTCTTTCCCAACTATAGCCTTTTATATCTCCATAGCTACCGCCCACCTTAACTACGGGGTCTGCGACCCTTTCAGGGGCATTATTCCTAAGCGTGACCTCGTTCAATTCAGGGCTTAGCTCAACAATTTTGTTTCTATTAATTCCTAAATTATAGCTTACATCCCATGAGAACTTACCAGATTTAACAGGAGTGCCAAAGACTACTAATTCTATACCATTGTTCCGTATAAGGCCGGCATTAATAAACTTATTTGCAAAGCCAGTTGCTACAGCCTGCGGAAGCACCAGCAATTGGTTCTCGGAATCCGTAGTGTAATAAGTTAAATTAACTCCGAGACGGTCCTTAAGGAATCTTGACTCAAAACCAACTTCAAAAGTAGTAGCAAGTTCTGGCTTTAAATTAGTGATAGCTTCTGTTGTACCTCTCGAAACAAATCCATTTCCTGCACCTTGCTGAAAGTTATAGACATTAAACCGAGCCTGCGGTGCTCCCCCACTGCCGGTGCGCGCATAGTTAGAATTTACCTTTAAAAAAGAAATTGGCTCCGGCAAGGTCATTAGCTCAGATAAAACAGCAGAAACACCGACCGAATAATACGAAAAGTTATAGGGAGAAGGTAGTGTAGAAGACCAATCAATTCGGTACGTTCCTTCGAAGAACAAGGCATCTTTGTAACCTAACGAAGCCTGTGTAAATCCTGCATTGAGTCTAGACTGCACAAAATTTGACGAAGGGGTTGGATTGGTCATGAAATTAAGGCTGAACTTATTCACTACGTTAAGCCCGTTTGACTGAACCCTGTCAATTGAATTAATTATATCCTGATAAACTGCGCCAATCTTATAGCTTAATTGAAAATCACTCGAAAGCTTATTACTGCCCTCCAAAATGACGTCAAACCATTTTTGGGTAGAAGTATTGTACTGCTTGGCGAAGAATCCCCCCGAATTATTCACATAAAGTTTAGTTCCCTGAGAGTATGATTCATCTACCTGATCGGCAATTCGATCAATACCTGCACGGCCCTGTACATTAAGCCAGTCCGTTATCTTATACTTAACCGCTAAGAATCCTATCGCCCTGTTTCTTGACTCATTAATACTCGTTCTGTTAAGTAACCAATATGGGTTTTGATAAATTGCATTATCAGTTGCGGGCCATGCCGTTGGTTCGGGGATTCCGACACTATTGATCGTCTCATATCGCTTTGCATCATCAAGACTCACATTTCGAGGTATTTGATAAATATCAATAACGGGTGCATTTTCCTCACCAGTTCTTGGCTTATTGTTGATGTCTTGAAAAATGTAATTCACTTTGGCGTCTATCGACAGCCTATCACTAACCTGCGAAGACATACGAACATTAAAATTGTGCCTATCCAAGTCGTTTCTTGGAATAATACCTTGCACTTGATTGCGAGCGTACGAAAAATAAGTCTGCACTTTTTCAGAACCTACCGAAACACCCAGTGAATTATTTACGCTAATACCTGTGCGGAAGAAGTCGCTTACATTATCGGGCTGGGAGGTATAGTTTCTCTGCTCTCCGAGATAATTTGTATAAGACTGACCGTTTAATGCGGCACCCCAACTGTCGCCAACAGAAGGATTTAGCACTCCACCTAAACCTTGTCCAAAAGAATTTTGGAACTTGGGAAGAGAAAAAGGGCTCTCAGAAGTCACGCCAGTATTAAGTACGACCGAAACACCGTTCTTTTTGGCTTTTTTTGTAGAAATCAAAATTACACCATTTGCACCCTGACTGCCATAGAGCGTAGACGCAGCTGAGCCGGAAATCACCGATAGGGATTCAATATCATCTGAATTGATATTTGAAGCACCATCCGAACTTTGGATAGAACCAAAATCATTTGCTGCCGCACTGAATGTTGGGTTCAACAATGGAATACCATCGACCACAATTAAGGCATTATTAGTACCTTGAATAAAGCGGTTGCCACGCAACACCACTCTTGCCCCGCTGCCGGGTCCACCAGAACCCTGTGAAACTACCACGTTGGCAACTTTACCCTGCAATGAATTCAGCACATTGTTGGCGTCCCTCACTTCAATTAATGTCTCGGGCTTTACCAATTGTGTTGAGTAAACCAGAGTTTTGGTCTCACGCTCAATACCAAAGGCAGTAACCACTACCTCGCCCAAACTTTCTGCATCTTCTACCATGGCAACATCAATCGAGGTTCTGCCGCCCACAGCTGCATCTTGCGTAGCAAAGCCGATGAAAGAAAAGATCAGCACAGGTTCGCTGCCTGAAACCGAGAGAGAGTAAACTCCCTCCGAATCGGTAGTCGTTCCTGAAGTTGTTCCCTTTAAAACAACGTTAACACCTGACATCGGCTGCTGTGTGGCCGCGTCAGTAATTTTACCTGACACCACTCTTTGCTGAGCAAGCGAAGGTAAGGAGCATGCTACCATTAGTAGCAATAGCGTAAATTGCTTGGCGGACACACCAGTCCACCAATTGTGCACCATTCGGGCTTTGTAACGAATTAACATAGGCGATTTTTTTAATTGAGTTAAATGAACTAGCTGTAAGTAAACTATTTAGTTTGAATTATTAAAATATTTTAATAAGTTAATGTTAATAAATCATTAATGATTTATTAACTCACAGTAATTCAACAAGTTAAATTTTGAAAAATTTAACCCTTTTGCGCGCAATCGATTGATCTAAAAAGGGATAATTGCCAATCTTGACTTCAGTTGGGTGTCTTTCATCTCTGAAACCAACTTGGTCGCTGTTATCCAAGAAGCTTAAAACGTGTTGCTGGTGTCCGATAAAGTACAACTAAATCTTATTTCAAGACTTTCTCCGTAACCAGTGAAAAAGAGCCTAACATTACTGCCTGCCCGCCCAAGGACGAAATCTCAACCTCACAATCTGCAATTAGCTGAGGCAAACCCTGCAAGGAAAATCCTTTTATAATCGAGTACTTCATAAACTCTGCCACATGCGTAAAGCTCCCGCCTATCACAATCATCTCCGGATTGAAGATATCCACCACCGTGCCTAAGGAATTGCCTAATTGCTCGCCCATAGATGAAAGAATCGCTTTTAAAACCTTATCACCAGTTTCCATTTTCGATAGTATTTGCTCGTAGGGTAAAGACATGTTATACCTTTCCTTATAAATTTCTTCTAATGCCAAACCAGATACTACTGTCTCGAGGCAACCCTTCTTACCACATACGCAAATACGCTCATTCTCTAAAGCATGAATATGTCCAAACTCTCCCGCAAAGCCTGAATGGCCCCCGTGGATTAATCCGTTTGAAATAATACTAATCCCTAAACCCTGGCTCAAGTTCACAAAAATCACATCAGACTTGCCTTTTGCCATACCAAATCGCCTTTCGCCAAGAGCCATAAGTCTTGTATCATTTTCAATAAAAACGGGTATACCCCACTCATTCTCCAGCGATACAGTCAAAGGGGAGTATCTTTGCAGGTAGGTATAACTGATGCCACTTTTGGAGTCTACTCGGCCCGTAATAGCTATAGCGATTCCCAATATTTTATCTCGCGGAACTGCCGAAGATTGAACTAATTCCCTGATTTTTTTTGCCAAAAATCTATAAGCCTCATCCTCCTTACTTATATCAAAGCTGTCATTCTTAAATTCAAAAACTACTTCATGGCGCAGGTTGAGAATGTTAATACGGATAGAGTTAAGCAATAGCTCCACCCCAATCACATATCCAATGGAGGGATTCAAATCAAAAACAGTTGGCTTTCTTCCGCTTGCTGAATCTCGCTTTCCTGCCTCCAAAAAAATCTTTTTATCGATCAATTCCTGCACTAACTTCGTTCCTGTGGGCACGCTCAGGCGCATGTGTTTGCAAAATTCAGTGATGGATTTTTCCCCCTCGTGAAGAGAAAACTTAATCGCCTGGCGAAGCATTTGATTCTTTCTGGACCTGTTACTTCCGTTCTGCTCAATTTCCTTTAATAATGCCCGCATGCTTTTGAGAATTTGTTACCACCTGGATCCCTAACAATTACTTTTTGAATGCTAAAAAAGAAATTCATTGCTTAGGAAGTTTATTAAAAATATATTTGAAATTAATAAAAACATTTGTTAACTAAAATGCATTTCTCAAAATACCTTCCACTGATTTTGCTTACACTAATTCAGTGTAAGTCGACAAAAAATAGTGATAAAATAGCAAACTACGTTCACCCTCTCATCGGAACCGGAGGTCACGGTCATACTTACCCCGGTGCCACGGTCCCGTTTGGTATGGTTCAGTTAGGGCCAGACAATGGAACTCAAGGCTGGGATTGGAGCAGTGGCTACCATTACAGCGATTCTGTAATTAGGGGATTTAGCCATACCCATTTGAGTGGAACGGGAATAGGCGATATGCTGGACATTAGCGTTATGCCATATACTGGGTTAATACCAGACACCTCTATAATACGAAGCAAGTTTTCGCATTTACAGGAGGAAGCCCATCCAGGATACTATTCTGTTTTCCTGCAAGATTTTAAAGTGAAGGCCGAGTTTACAACTACAGAGAGATGTGGGTTTCATCAATATACTTTCTCTGATTCGGGAAAGGCGATGATTAGATTTGATTTGGGTTTGGCACTGAATTGGGACAAGCCAACGGATACCTATATGAAAAAGGTAGATGACAGCACGTTTGTTGGATATCGTTTTTCAACAGGTTGGGCTAAAGACCAAAAAGTGTACTTTGCTGTGAGGCTAAATCGACCCGCGCAATCAACCACCCTCATAGCCGATAAGATAGCAATCGCTAAACAGGAAGCACAGGGTAAAGACGTAAAAACATGTCTATTGTTTTCCGCTCAAAGTCAAAATGTGGTGCGCATGAAAGTCGGCTTATCATCTGCAAATATTGAAGGGGCTATAAAAAGCCTGGACGAAATCAGAGGCTGGGACTTTAATGCTGTCCGAAAATCTGCAGAGGAAAAATGGGAAAAGGAACTATCGAAAATTACTATAAAAACCCAGGATGAAAGCACGAAACGGATTTTCTATACCGCACTGTACCATACATTTTTAGCTCCTGTACTTTTCTCGGATAGCAATGGCAATTACAAGGGCACTGACGGACAAACCAAAGAATCAGCAGCCGACATGTACACCACGCATTCGCTATGGGACACATTCCGTGCAGCCAGCCCGCTGCTTACCATCACACAACCCGAACGTGTAGATAATATCATAAATTCATTTTTAGCTTTTTATGATCAGTATGGGTTGCTGCCAGTATGGGATATTAGTTTTAATGAGGCTAATACGATGACGGGGTACCATGCAATACCCGTTGTTGCAGATGCCATATTAAAAGGGCATAAGGGCTTTGATATTACAAAAGCCTACGAGGCCATGAAGAAAAGTTCAATGCAGCAAATCAGAGGCACGGATTCTTATATGCAATACGGCTATTTGCCCCACGATAAACACACTGAAAATGTAACCATTACGCTGGAGTATGCTTTTGATGACTGGTGCATTGCGGCCGTGGCCAAGCATCTTGGCTACTCCAAAGATTTCGAATATTACTCAGGCAGGGCAAAGAATTTCAAAAACCTGTTTGATCCTTCAACTGGCTTTTTCCGCCCCAAGCTGTCCGATGGAACCTGGCTTACACCATTTGACCCATTCCGATCTGAATTTGGTGTTAACCCTTACACTGAAGGAAACGCCTGGCAACATACTTTTTTCACACCTCATGATGTGGAAGGATTGTCAAGGCTTTATGGAGGGCGTCAGGCTTTGGTCGCCAAAATGGATACGTTGTTTACGATCGATTCAAAAATAACAGGAAACGCAGTGCCTGATATTAGCGGACTCATTGGCCAATATGCACATGGCAACGAACCGAGCCATCACATACCTTATATGTACACTTATTTGGGGCAGCCCTGGAAAACAGCAGACCGCACCCGTGAAATTATGACTACTCTTTATACCGATAAACCTGATGGCTTGTGTGGCAACGAAGATTGCGGACAAATGAGTGCTTGGTATGTCTTTAGTGCTTTGGGGTTCTATCCATGTAATCCTGCCAGCGGTGAATACATTTTGGGTAGCCCGCTAATTGATGAAGCAACCATACGTTTGCCAGGAGAAAGGAGCTTTAAAATAAAAGTGAGGAACAATTCCAAAACTAACAAGTACATACAAGAGGTTAGACTAAATGGCAAACCCTACCCCAAAGTTTTCATTAACCACAGCGCCATATTGTCAGGCGGGATTCTTGAAGTTACCATGGGGCCTCAGCCCTCTAAAACGTGGGGAGTTTCACCAAATGATTTCCCCCGTTCAATGACGGCAAATCATTGAGATTTTATGCTTTCTGAAATATCACCTTTCATGCTGACTTCAGTTTTTAGTAAGTTGGAAATTACGTAGTCTGAAAGGGCTGCCAACTCTTTTCTCTTAACTGGTCTGCCCAATTCATAGTGTGATAGATTTAAAGTTTGAACCCAAAAAGTTTGAGTGCCAAAACCAGAATCGTATTTCTTAATCTCACGATTGTTCTTTAACCCAGATTTTGCAGTAGGCTGCAAAATCTGCCCGGAGGGCTGAAGAAAGCACAAAAAGGGCTTTTTCAGGGTTAACCTTGACCAAAATGCAATGCATTTTGCATCAACCGTAGGCAACTTTTGCTACTGCAAAATTTTGGGTTAAACATTGCGTTGCATTTTACAAAAAAATAGTTCAAAACGTCAGCCACGCTATCGGCTGCCGTGCCGCAGGCCTCATCTCAAAAACCGGGCTGCATGGAGGCTTGTAGAATTGGATGCTTAATCAATCAATCAATCAAACCACTTGGCTTGCAAAAGCACCTGACTTGTATCTACCGGATAATCGCCAACAAAAACGCCCGTCCGAACTAATTTTTCGTAGGCGCAAAAATTGGAGATTAGGATTGACTGGAAGGTGACGAATGGTATCTGCAAGTAAGACTTCTACGTCACCTTCAATCTCGCAAAATCACACTTTTTGTCAACCCACTTTTTTGACATCCTTATGCCTAGTTCAATATGTGAATCAACATACGCTTTCCTAAGTTTGGATTTAGAGAATGGTCGCTCTTTATACAGAACTTGGATTAACTTATCTACATCCAAAGTAATGCGATTTAAATCCAAGATTGCTAAAATATGAAGTGTTGATAGTACCTTGATATTTGGTTCTTTCATTTTCAAAGCAACAGTAAATCTGTGATCGTCCGATAAAATATAATTTGCGTTGACTTTCAAAAACTGTGCGACTGCTTCCGCTTCACCAGCATCGATATCTTTTACAGTTTGAATTGTGCATAAGACAATACTATCGTACCGAGTACAAAAAGAGTAAAATCCAGCATTGGGCTTTAGCTTCTCTAAAAGCCAAGCTCGTTCAGGTTTATGGCGAAGCATAAACTCGTATTCGCTTTTTACCTTAGTAGGAATATGTATCTGGAAAAAAAGATTCTTTAGAAGATTGAATATATTAAAATCCCTAAGAATCGTTAGGTTAATCAGAGCTGTATTATCAACGACTACAACCTTTCGCATTCAAGTTTTAGACGGCAACGCGCTTCAAGGACTTCTTTGATTCCTTTAGGGGTTTTCTACGAACTACCTTTGGTTTTTTTTGTCTATTAGGAATTTCGGGGGAATCTAGTGCACTGAGAGTAAACAAAGCAATGCCAGTCAAGAGTAAACCACCTAGAACAGATAAAAATCCGTTCTCGGCATTTCGTTTTACTTGAACTTTCTTTATTTCTTCGATAATTTTTTCAACAATTGACTCAATTCTTGAGGATCGATTTATGCCGACACAAGTGAATTTATCTTGATAGGTCTTACTTATACCAACGCTTTGATCATAGATCACTAAGATTCTCGCCTTACTTTGTAGATGAGCATAAGCGAGTGATATTTCCTCATAAACCACACGACTTAACTGCGTAGTAGAAAAGAGAATGAAGTAGTCAGCTTGAAGTATTCTGCTTTTAGTCTCCGCTGACATAATTTTGTCATTCGCTGTTCTATCTGGCAATATCATATTAAAGCCATGAACAGATCCAATAGTATGCAGCCGAACAGCTAGCGTTTGCTCAACGTCTGAATTTGGATTGTAGGACACAAATACCGAAGACACCATTTTTGTTACAATTGAATCCAAATCTACAAATTAATTCGATTAAGTTTATTAAGTAACCCAATGCAACGTCTGGGGCTCTACCGGATTTACAAAAGGCTCGTTATTTTGTTGGGAGATTGCCCAAAGGCGTTTGATTTCATAATACCATCTGGCTTGCAAATCAGGTTCGCCAATGAGTGACAGCGTTGGCTTCGATTTTAGCCCCTCATTGAGTTTCTTGAACACGCCCAAGTCTTGACCGATAAATTGTTTACCTAATCTCTTTAATGGAAGCCACAGCATATTTGCTAACGCAATATCCGTATACAAAATATGGGTTAGCTCCGTTTGGTTTTCATTTACCGGAGTGAGTATAGTTATCGAAACCACTTGGTTTTTCTCGCCCACCAAAATGTGTTCTGTACGAATGCCTGGCACTTCGAAGGTGATCTCTGTACTCGTCCCACCTTTAAGAATTCCATACCCCTTTGAGTTTCCAGATGGCTTATGTCTTACCATTTTAAAACCCCGTGCTGTGGGTTCAAATTTTTTCTCTTTCAGCTTTAGTTTTTTGGCCGATCGCCAATACCAGGATTGATGAACAAACGTAACATGTGCCGGATCGATCAACCCGATCACAGCATGGTCGATGTCGGCCGGCATCATTACCGTTTCCACATGTTTAAATTTCTGATCAACATTCAAAATCAAACTGGGAGGCGGCTCGTTGGGTACCGTGTTCGGCAGCTTTTTTTCCGGGATGTAAACCCAGATAGTGTCGTTTACCTCGGCAATCGGATATTGGAATACTTTTATTTTTGACGGGTCAAAAGTAGCATCGGGCGACATAGCAGGAATGCCGGTGCATACTCCCTCCGTATTGAACATCCAGCCATGATAACAACACTGAATGGTATTATCTTTAAACCATCCTTGTGACAGGGGCACTCCTCTGTGTGGACAATTGTCTCGCAATGCAAAAGGCTTGCCTTGGGCATCTCGGCCGAAGACAATTTTCTCCCCTAACATCTCTTTACCTACCAGTTTCCCCTTCTTTAGAAATGAGCTGTGAAAAGCAAGATACCAGAGGTTCTTGAGATAGAGTGAAGCGTCAGCAGCCATACAATTGATTTGTCCGTAAAAGTAATGGTTTTTACTTTGTCGAAGGTGTCGCCAATTCAGTATGATCCAAACTTGGTTTGGCAAAAGAATTCAAATTGGATGGAACCTCTATTTTTTATTTGAGTTCGACCGACTTAGTGTAATTTGTCAAGTCCAAGGAATTTTCAAAATGCTAGGAAGCTATTAACCACCAAGAGTTTTTAATCCAATAAAAAACTGGTAGGTTAAAGTTCACTTTACTTCTAGTTGAAGCCCGACAGGGCAATGATCAGATCCATAATACTCATTGTAAATCATCGCGTCTTTTAGCCGATCTTGAAGTTTAGTACTTGTCAGGAAGTGATCAATCCTCCATCCAATATTTTTTTCGCGTCCATTAAAAATCTGATTCCAGTATGAAAATTTTACTTCATCGCGATGAAAGTGGCGAAACGTATCCACAAATCCAGCTTCCAACAATTTGGAAAATCCATCTATCTCTTGAGCCGTATAGCCTGCTGATTTGTTATAGTTTTCCTTGGGTCGCGACAGATCAATGGGCTGATGAGCCACATTAAAATCACCACAAGCGATAACGGGCTTTCTTTTATTTAGCCACAACAAATAATCTCTAAACGCATCATCCCACGACTGGCGAAAATCCAATCGTGCTAACTCAGATCCCGAGTTGGGTGTGTAAACCGTAACCAGAAAAAAAGTTGAAAACTCAGCCGCAATCACTCTGCCTTCTTGATCAAATTCGTCAATCCCCATATCGTAAGACACAGAGAGAGGTTCCTCTTTCGTTAGAATAGCTGTTCCCGAATACCCTTTTCTAGCCTTTGATGAGTTCGCAAAAACATGATAATCCGGCAGCAACTCTAAGGCTGAGAGTGTTTCTTCTTTGGCTGCTTTCGTTTCTTGTAAGCAAAGTATATCTGGGCTCATCGCCTTCACACTTGTCAGAAAATCCTTCTTCATGATAGCTCGAACACCATTGACATTCCAACTGACTAAGTGAAGCTTGCTCATGCTAAAAATGATAACGTACAAATGCTTCCATCGCCTCGTACTCGGCTAGTCCTAACTCATTGTAGCCCTGAGCGGTGGCATGATTGCGATCTTCAGCGCGTACCCAAAATTCGCGCTTGTCGTTGCCGGGGAATACGGCACTGTCTTTCTGTGATTGGTGCTTGAACACCGCCCTTCGTTTGCGCATGAGTTCATCTGGGCTCAACGGAACAGCCATTTCAATTTGATCAATATCCCACTCCTGCCATGCCCCGCGATACAGCCACAAATAGCAGTCTTTCATCCACTCTTTGTTCTTGAGTTGATCTACTGCTTGAAAAATTGCAGCCAGGCAAACACGGTGTGTTCCATGTGGATCTGACAAATCTCCAGCGGCATAAATTTGGTGAGGCTTGATTTGCTCAATTAAGTCTACAATGATTTGAATATCTTTTTCTCCGAGTGGCTTCTTTTTCACCGCACCGGTTTCGTAAAAGGGCATATCCAAGAAGTGAGCCTGAGAATCAGGAATACCTGTATAACGGCAACCTGCTTTAGCCTCTCCCCTTCTTATCAACCCTTTAATTTTCATTACTTCTGGGCTGTCCACCTCCCCGGGTTTTTTCTCCTTAATGGCCTTGACAATCTTGTTGTAAAAGTTTGCCCCGTCCTCTTTGCTCAGCCCAAAAGAAACATCAAAGTCGCGAACGAAATCAGCAAACCGAATGGCATCATCATCGAACACAGCAATGTTTCCTGAAGTTTGATAGGCCACATGAACTTCGTGCCCCTGATCTACCAACCGAATAAATGTGCCACCCATCGATATCACATCGTCATCAGGGTGAGGGCTAAAAATAATTACTTTCTTTGGAAATGGTTTTGCACGCTCTGGGCGGTTGGAGTCGTCTGCGTTTGGCTTGCCTCCAGGCCAACCAGTGATGGTGTGCTGCAACTGGTTGAACACCTTAATATTTGCTTGGTACGCGGAGCCAAATTCCGTCAGGACGTCCCCCATCCCATGCTCCATGTAATCATGATTGGTCAATTTTAGAATCGGCTTTTTTACGGTTTGGCACAACCAGACAATTGCCTTACGAACCAACTTATCATCCCAATCGCAACTATCTACCAACCATGGTGTATTGATGGCGGTTAGCTGAGAAGAAGCTGCGTCATCTAAAATCACCAAAGCATTTGGATGCTTCTGTAAGAATGTGGACGGGATTTGATCAGTCACCGGACCTTCGACAGCTTTCTTCACAATCGCACCTTTGCCCTCGCCCCAGGCCATCATGATTACCCGCTTGGATTGCATGATTGTACCCACGCCCATGGTGATCGCCTTTGTAGGTACATTCTCTTCTCCATAAAAATCACTTGCGGCATCGATGCGTGTTACTTGATCAAGTGTAATCAAACGGGTCGTTGACCTTTCAGAAGAACCCGGCTCATTAAATCCAATATGCCCTGTACGACCTACCCCTAATACCTGAAGGTCGATACCACCTAAGGAAGCAATCTTTGCATCGTAGGCTTTGCAAAATTCAGCAATGCGATCCTTCGAAAGTGTTCCATCTGGAATATGAATTTGCTCCTTCGGGATATCAATTTCATTAAACAGGTGTTCATGCATAAACCGAACATAACTTTGCAGTGAGTTGGGCAACATCGGGTAGTATTCGTCCAGATTGAATGTATATACATTTTGGAAGCTAAGTCCCTGTTTATGAAGAGATATCAATTCGGAATACACGCGTGTGGGTGTGGAGCCGGTTGCCAATCCCAACACACAGGGTTTCCCTTCCTTTTGTTTCGATCTGATTAACGTAGCAATTTCATTTGCCACGAAAATTGAGGCTGCCTCGGATGTCTTAAAAATTTGAGTCGGAATCTTTTCAATTTCTTTCTGTGAAAGCATAGTTTCGCGTTTAATTTAGAAGCCTAAAAATAGATACTTTTGTTTGTAAACGAATTGCCGTTTGCAAAAAAATCTGTGGCTGCGATGAAAGAATGGAAGACTGATTTGAATGTGCTATTGGCTGATCGACCGATTCACCTCAATGACCCAATCCTAACAATCGGCTCTTGCTTTTCACAGGCCAACGGCCAATATCTGAGCGACAACAAATTTAACGTCACGATCAATCCTCTTGGAACTGTGTACAGCCCACTTTCTATCCACCACTTGTTGAAGGTAGCGTTGAGAAAAGGCGATGTATCTGATGGGGATTTTTCGGTTCATCAAGAAGTTCATTACCACTATCAGTTCCACTCCAGTTTTGCGAGTCTCAGTCGACAAGAACTAGCTGAACAAATCAGTCACGCAGTCAACAAAGTGAATCATTTTATCAGTACGGCTCGTTTTGTTATTATCACTTACGGAACGGCATGGGCTTACAAACGAAAGGACTCGGCACAGTGGGTAGCTAATTGCCATAAGGTTCCATCCACTTACTTTTCGAAAGAGCTTTTGTCAATAGAGGCTATGGAAGATTCTTTTTACGAAGTTCACTCTGCATTAAAAGAAATAAATCCCGACCTCAGTATAATTGTGACAGTGAGTCCAGTGCGCCATCTCAAAGACACGATGGAACTTAATAGCGTCAGTAAATCCACTTTACGACTGTTCTGCCATAAGCTATCACAACGATCGGGAGTTGACTATTTCCCAGCTTATGAAATTATGATGGACGATTTGCGCGACTACCGATTCTATCAAGAGGATCGTATTCATCCAACTAACGAAGCGGAAGAATATATCTGGCAAAAATTTTCACAAAAATATTTCGAGCTAGAAACAAAAACATTTTTAAGCGAATGGCAGGAAATAAAGGATGCCTTAGCCCATCGCACTTCGTTCCCTTCCACTACACGGCATCAGTCTTTTTTGAAGGCAACATTAATTAAGTTACAGGAACTACAACATATCGTCAATGTCGATAATGAAATTGCCTTGGTCAAGAATCAGATCACCACGCCATGAATTCGCCAACGCTTCAACTTGGCAACAAAACGTACTCCTTAGGCAACCTCCCGAAGTTGAGTCAGACCTTAACTTTTGATGAGCGAACGATCGATTTTTGCCAACGATGGCTCTCGGGTCAACAACAATTCGAAATTCACTCGTCCGGCTCTACGGGTCAACCAAAAAAGATTCTCATTAGCAGGCAAAGCATGATCGCCAGTGCCAACGGCACCATTCAGGCGCTTGGACTACAAGCGAATCAAACCTCACTGGTCTGTCTAGATACTGCCTACATTGCTGGGATGATGATGTTGGTACGAAGCCTGGAAATAGGCATGAACATTATTGCGGTAGAGCCTTGTGCCAATCCCTTTGAAAAAATAAAAGGTCAAGATCAAATCCATTTCGCAGCCCTTGTCCCCTATCAAGTGAAAGCGATTCTCGATTCCCCTCAAAATATTTTTTTTAGTCAATTTGAAACCGTTATCATTGGAGGTGCTCCTTTAGATCAATTCACCAAAATACAGTTGCAAAACTTCCCTTGCCAGTTTTACGAAACCTTTGGAATGACAGAGACCATCTCACACATTGCACTCAAGAAAATTAATGGAAAGAATAAATCAGACTACTTTGAGCTACTTCCAAACATTACGATCCGTCAAGATGAGCGAGCCTGCCTTTGCATCAAGACACCTTACTTGCCAGATGAAATCATCACCAATGATGTGGTAGAGTTGAAAAATTTACAGGAATTTATGTGGCTGGGTAGATTCGACAATGTGATCAATTCAGGTGGCATTAAAATTTTTCCTGAATCAACAGAAAAGAAGATAGAATTAGTATTCTCTCTAGAAAATATAAAAAATCGATTCTTCATTACCGGATTGCCTGATGAACGATTAGGGCAGGCTGTCACGTTGATTGTAGAAGGAAGTATTACCCCAGATCAAGAAGGTAAAACAAAACAAATGCTCAGGGAGAAATTAGCGAAGTTTGAGCAGCCCCGCTCTATGCTTTTGGTTGAGAAATTTGATGAAACCAAAAACGGAAAGATCAACCGAAATGAAACAAGAGACAGACTTATAAAATCTTAGTAGCAAAGAAATAACTAAAAACAATTTATTTATTGTGAGCGTTGAGCTTCATTCAAGTTAATTTACTTCATCTTCATCTGTGCAAAATACGGATGCTCGGGATTTACGATAAGTTGCTGGCGAAGTGGGTCAATCAAAACGTCCATATCTTCTAACGGGATTGCACCTAATAATACCTCCGAATCTGCAGGCAGCACCATAGCATGAGTCAGTGTTCGTCTATTCTTGAATTTCAATTCAATGGGGCCTACCACTTCACATTCCTTTATAGAACCATCTGCAAGTTGTGCTTTGCGTGTTTCTAGAATAGGTAATGAAAGCTGCTCTTGAATCGACTCATTAATCGCAAGCATGTATGAACCTGTATCGACTAAAGCATTTACTCGAATTCGCTTTACGTCATCTACATCCATCAAGTTTCTCCTCACCATGCCTAAATCATCGGCATTGATCAGCTCTATTTCCGCATAAATCAGTCCCATGTTCTATTTATTAAAATCGATTCAATACAAATATACAAACTGAAAAGTTTGCATAACAATACAATAGTTCACCCAATTAGTAAAATCATAAAATCTTTAATCTAAAAACCCTCACTGCCTCCGTGGCTCGCGTGCACACAAACCACCGGAAAACAGATTTTGGCAACCGCTAAGTTAATTCTCTTTATTCTTACCTGACTTCAACTGAAAAATCTCTTTCTGCAAATCCAACACCACGCCTGCCAGTTCCTCAACTGACACATCTTTCTTGCTTTCAACATCCGGGAACTGAACGCTGATATAAGCCTTCGCTGCCCACGCCTCGATTACTTCGTGACCATCTATTTGATAAGGGGAATAGTGCCTGTTATCTGAAACTAAAAAGAGCTTTCCACTGTCTTCGAGGTAGTTAAACACCCTTTTGTAGACGACTCCTTCTCGCTGCGAAACAAGCACGTAAGTCTTGCCACTTTTAATACTTCTGATGTCTTCCACATGTTCTCCTATCACAATGGTGCCGGGTAACAATGGCAACATGGAATCCCCACTAATTTCAAAGGCGCGATACGTGCCGTGTTTCAAAATGGGCAATTGAAACTTAGGAAGCTCCTTCACATACTCTGCATCAGCATATCCATTTAGATAACCGGCTGCTGCTTTAATAGGAACCAATTCGATATTGTCTTTTCTGCCCGAATCAGCGGTGACTACCAAAACTTCTTTGGTACGAAGCCCACCAGCAGAGGGAGTCATCAAACTATCCGGGCCGATGAGGGACAAGTCTTTGCCAATTAGATCATCGACTGTAACATGAAATACTTCAGCGATCTTTTGGAGAAGTTCCAATTTGGGCTCGGCACGTCCCTCTTCGTAGGCACCAAGCAACGATCGCTTGATATCCAGCTTTGCAGCAAACTGATCTTGGGTAAGCTTCAATCGCTTACGCAAACTTCGCATGTTTTCATTGAGCTTTACCATACTATTTTTGAAAGATTAAAATTCGTCCATTATTAACTTCTCGATTACCGAGGGAAAACAAATTGCGTTGAAAATACCTTGGGCGATTGCCCATTGAGGCAACATGTCGGTGTATTTTTTCAATCACATCATTAAGGGGTGTAAATGGCTCAGCCAGCAGATATCCATAGAAAGTTGGCTGACTTCCCTCGGTAGAAAAGTCTACCTGATACTTCCCTGATTGCAATTTCTTGCTTTTTATCTTCAATTTCGCCCCCTCCATAACTAATATTTTTAGTGAAATAACAGTTATTACAATCAAAAAGCAAGAATAAAACTAAAATAATTAGTTATTTACTTCTTCAGATTCTTTCTCTGGCGGAAAAATGGAGCTCAAATCCCAGTTAGTCAGTTGATTATAGTAGATCTGACCTTTTTTGACAATGAGCGGAGATTCAATGTTGTTTTCATAAATCTGCCCAGTACCCAAACCTTGGGGCAGGTTAATAGAATAGGTTGACGTGAATTGTGCAATTGCATTCAGTCCAACTGAAGATTCAAGTGCAGAAGTCATCCACCAGCCGATTTTCAATTCCTCGGCCAAGGCAATCCATTCTTGACAGGCAAAAAGTCCACCATGCAAAGAGGGTTTGAGTATGATATAGGCAGGGCGTAACTTTTCTAAAAGTCGTTTTCTCTCCCCGGTAGTATTCACTCCGATAAGTTCCTCATCAAACGCGATGGGAATGGGTGATTGTTTACAAAGCAGTTCCGTTTCCTTGGCCCCTGGCTTCAACGGTTGCTCAATGGAGTGAATGCCGAAGCGCGACATATCCAACAGCTTGAACATGGCCTCGTCCGGCTTGAAGGCTCCGTTGGCATCCAATCTGACAACGATATCTTCCCGATAGTATTTTCTTCGGATGTATTGCAGGATATCACACTCCTTTTCAAAATTTAGACTTCCTACTTTTATCTTAATGCATCGAAATCCATCCTTTATCTTGATATCGATTTGTTGCAGCATGTAGTCTAATCCTCCGATCCATATCAAACCATTAATTGGAATTGGTACACCCTTCAGGAAATCAGTTTTGAATAGCGTTCGCACTCCCCCATTTGCCAGATCAAGCAGGGCGGTCTCCATCCCGAAGCAAATAGACGATACATCAGAAGTAAGTTGGTATTGTAGTAGAAAACCGTTGATCTCACTGAGTGCTGAAAATCCTGACGAAGGCAACTCAATAGCTTGGTTGTTGATTTTTAATTCTAAACTGGCGAGTAGCGAGTCCATTTCAGCTTCTGTCTCTTTGCTCAGGCCCTCTAGCGGTGCACATTCTCCCAATCCAAAAGTTGATGAATCGAACTCATTCCAAAGTTTGATAAACCAAGCCGTTCGATTCTTCATCGGCCCACGAGACGTTCTTGCATCGAAATTAAATTGAAAAACTTTTTTGTGAATACTAACTCTTAATGCCATGAGCAAAATAGATTGGATAGCTAAAGTTCGCGTTTAAAACCGAATAACAAAACCAGTAAACATCTATGACCTGATTGCAAACCATAAAAGACAACTGCTACCTTTGCCCGCACATGGAAAAAATGATTGACATTAACGAGTACAAATACGAACTCCCACCAGAGCGAATTGCGCTTTTTCCATTGCCTCAGCGAGATCACTCAAAACTGCTCGTTTACAAACAAGGTGTAATCACTCATTCGCAATTCACGGACCTTGATCAGTTCTTACCCGCTGACTCAATGTTGGTCTTCAACAACACAAAAGTGATCCCTGCCCGCCTCTTGTTCAAAAAGGAAACGGGTGCAGAAATTGAAGTCTTCCTACTTAATCCGGTCTTTCCATCTCCACTTGTATCAATGGCAATGGAAGCGCACGGCTCTTGTGAGTGGCATGTGGCTATCGGGAATGCTAAACGATGGAACGAGGGGGCATTGACCAAACGAGCCGGCAATCGTCAGTTAGCCGCCACCTTCATAGATCGTGAAAAATCTATCGTTCATTTCGAATGGTCCGACCAACTAACATTTGCAGAAGTGATTTCACAAATGGGAGCCACTCCTTTACCTCCCTATTTGAAACGAGAGGTTGAGGCAAGCGATAAAGAAAGATACCAGACTATCTATTCAAAAAAAGAGGGAGCTGTGGCTGCCCCTACAGCTGGGCTACATTTTACCGAACGTGTTTTTGAGAAGCTTCGTCAACGTAAAATTACCAATGATTTTTTGACACTGCACGTAAGTGCGGGGACCTTTCAGCCTGTCAAAGCAGAAAACGCTCTTGATCACACCATGCATGCTGAACAAATGGTGGTCTCTAAAAAAAACCTCGAAAATTTAATTGACAAAAAGTATATTATTGCCGTTGGCACCACCTCATTGCGAACGCTGGAAAGCTTGTACTGGTATGGAGTAAAACTATCAACTGAACCTGATGCAATCTTCCAAATTGCACAAGATGAGCCATACCAAGATAACAAGAGAGCAAAAAACATGGGTCGCCAGGAAGCTTTTGAAAACGTGCTAAAGAAAATGATGCGCGATGGCGAGACCCAATTGGCTGGAGAAACTTCAATTTACATCGTGCCCGGCTATCAGATCAAGACGGCTAATGCTTTGATCACTAACTTCCACCAGCCGGGGTCCACGCTGATGTTATTAGTTTCCGCATTTGTGGGTAACGACTGGAAAAAAATTTACCAACAGGCTCTTGAGACCGACTACCGATTTCTAAGCTATGGCGATAGTTCGTTGTTGATACCTTAGTGCTTTATTTAAGCTCAACCACACGTACTTCCACACGTCTTCCTTCTTCTTTAGCGGCCGTCTGATCTTTTGTTGCCCCGTAGCCCTTCGCAACGATACGTCTTCTCACAATGCCTTGATGATTTAGATAATCAAGCACAGCAATTGCCCTCTTGTTAGAGAGCTCACGATTTGCTTCCTCTGTCCCTTCTGCCGAAGCGAAACCAGAAATCTCCACACCTAAAACCGGATTTTGATTTAAGGCTGTTAAGATGCCATCTAGTTCTTTATTATAAATCGGTTTCAGATCACTTTTCCCCTGATCAAAAAACACTTTGCTAAACTTTGCCAAAGCATTTTTGTCAAATGCAGTTGCTGGTTTCACGCCCGCTTTCTTATTCTGCAGTTCTTCTGTGATGTTCACAGTGGGCAATGAGAACACCACCTTACCGTCTACTTTTTTCTGTTCAAACTTACTTTCATCACTTTCGTCAAAGTAAAATGTGCGTGTCACCACATCAATTTTGGAGTTTTCTTTTTCGTTGAAGTTAACCCCATCAATCGGATCGGTGTGTTCAATCAAACTCACCAAATAGTCTATCCCCTCTTTATCATCCGCAGCCATTAAATCCAACATCATGTCATAGACGTCTACCTTTCCAGTTTGCACCAGTTTAGCTTCATTTGACTTGCGTAACTCGGTCTTTATATCAGCATCCGTATCATAGAAAGCATTTTTTACTTCCACTTCTTGACCTACCACCACATCAAATTGTTTAATTGACTTTAAACTCACCTGCTGATACAACTCATAGAAATAAGTCTGGTTGGGGATATTCACATTTAACGTGTAGGAAAGAAACCCTTCTGATTCAATGACGATATCGTAGTTTTTGGAAGGTGGCAAAATGATCAGATACTCTCCGGTTTTTGGATCTGGATTATAGACAAACTCCAACTCCTTTTTCGTGTCCATATCAACCACATACATTTTGGTAGGCATCGGTTTCCCTGTCTCCGTGTTTAACACTCTGCCTTTGATCATCGTCAACGGAATAGTCATCGAATTCTCAGGCATGTCTAGATAATAGATATCCTGTGCCCCCTGTCCTCCTTTTCGGTCTGATGAAAAATAGGCACGCTTACCATCCGCCAAAAGTGTGAAGTAATTATCGTTGGAAGTTGTGTTTACCGGGTAGCCCATGTTTTCAGGCTTGGTCCACTTACCATTCACCAAACTGGTTTTGAAAATATCTCGTCCACCCATCGTAGAGTGGCCATCAGAAGTAAAGAAAAGAGTCTTTTGATCAGGGTGTATAAAGGGCGCATCTTCATTATCTTTCGAATTTACATCAGGCCCCAAATTGATTGGTGGACTCCACTTGCCATCACTTTTCAATTCTATCTTCCAGATATCTAGGCCTCCCCTACCACCTTGCCGATCGCTGGCGAAATAGATGACTTTTCCATCGGGTGTTAAACTTGACGTTGATTCCAAGCCGGCCGAATTAATTGTAGGAGATAAAATGCTTGGCTTCGACCAAACATCACCTGACTTCGTGACTAAGAATAGATTACCAGCGTCAGTGTTTCCCCCCATGAACACCACCATTTTTTGCCCATCCGCAGACATCCCTGCAGTGCCCATATTGTACTCGGAAGCGATGGGTACCACTTTTGGCTCTGTCCAGTTGCCAGACTTGTTATACGAAACATAAATCTCTTCAATAAACTTATCTCCTGATCTTGTTCTTCCTGTATTAGGACGAAGGGCAGTGAAAGCCAGAACGCTTTCATCGGCTGAAACCACCGGATTATACTCAGTATATTTCGTGTTGACGGTTGCCGAAAAGCTGTGTACGGTAAAGTTGCGCGGCACCGACATCATGGCCATAGCATTTTGACAAGATCCGATCGCTTTGTCTGCAACGGTTACCAATTTCTTGTCCATTTTCACCATCTCGCGATAACTTTGAAAGGCATCCATTGCTTTTTGCAACTGCTCGTCTTTCAGGTACAGCTCACCCAGGTCAAAGTAAATTTGTGCAGAATAGTCCTTCTTCAAGGCCAATGCCTCCTCAAAATACGGAATGCCTTTGATTTGATTCTCAACACTTTCTGATACTTTGTAGCAGGTTGCCAATTGATAAAAAACGAGTGGGTCCTTCACCCCTTGTATACCTTCCAGGTACTTTGGCAAAGCGGCCTGATAGTTTTTTGCTCCAAACAATCGCTGTGCTTCAACAATTGATTTGTTGAGCTGGGCGAACAAGTTGTTAGTGCCAGTTAGAACAATCGCCAAAATAAACAAGAGTCGAGTCATCATCTAAAAATTAATTTCAAACGGGTAGTTATTAAGACACTATTAAAGTGCAAAAATACCTCTTTTTAGGTATTGCATTGAAAATCAATTTTGTTTTCATTTGAAGCATTTCATACTCAGAATATTTCCCAAAGAAAAAAGAGGAAATGGATGAATGGAATCGGAGAAACAATTTAGAATTAGTCAACTATCTATCAATCAATAATAATGGCCATTTTAAAAAAACCTTTTATTCAATAGGTTTTTTCGTCTATTGTGAGGAGATTTAACCAAATTAATCAAAAACCTACTCTTATTATGAAGCGCTTCTGGAATATGCTGGATGTCGAGCAGGAAGAAACCGGTCCGGTAGGTTTGTTGCTTGCGATTAGTTTTTTTATGGGGCTCTTCATGGCTACCGTGGCAGTTGCCTCACAAACGTTATTCCTGAACTTCTTTAGTGAAACAGAAGATTTACCTGTTGCCATCTTTTTTTCGGGGGTCCTTGGACTCGGTGCAACTGTTCTTTACAACATCTTACAAGGCCGCATTCCATTCCGTATATTGGCCATTATCAATCTACTTGTTGTAATTCTATTGACAGGATTTATTGAGTTTGGTGAAAAGTACGTTAGTGATGTAAAATCGCTCTATCGTTATGGTTTTATGTTTGTGTTGCCTTTTACATTTATCACCCAATTGGTTTTCTGGGGTTCTTTTGCCCGTATGTTTAATGTGAGGGTTGCCAAACGTCTCGTAGGCAGCGTGGATTTAGGAACAACCATCGCATCGATACTCGCTTTTTTCACTGTCCCCATTATGCTCGCATCCGGTATTTCAGTGCAATCTTTGTATACTATCGGCCTCGGAAGTATTATTATCTATTTACTTCTATTCATACGCCTGTCCAATAAATACTTGGTAGGCGACAAGAGTTTTATGAAAGAGACTGACATTAAAAAATTATCGATAACCGAATTTTTTGGCAACCGATACATACTCACCTTATCATTGTTTGTCATTGTTTCAACTGTTGCCCTGCGATTCGTTGACTATTCTTTCTTCAATATTTCGCAGGTTCAATTTGAGGGAGATTCTCTTCCCTATTTTCTAAGCTTTTTCGAGGCTACTGTGGTTATTTTCAGTTTTCTTTTTACTACGTTTGCTACAGATCGAATCAATCAAGATTACGGCTTGCGGATTTCGCTTATTATAAATCCGGTTTTACTAATTTTATTCACCGTCTCTGCATTAGCGCTAGGTTATTTTTTCGGTTTCGATCCCGCCATAACCGGCCGAAGTTCGGTGGTGTATTTCTTCATCGCCATTGCCATGGGGAAGCTCTTCCTCAACTCGCTTAAAGATGCCATCGATAACCCGACATTCAAATTCTATTATGTGCCTATTGACAAAGAGTTAAAAATTGATGCGCAAACAAAAATAGAGGGAAGTGTGATGGCACTGGCCAGTGTTATTGCAGGGGGATTGATAGTCCTGATCAACCGAGTTAAGGTTTTTGACTTGCTGACGATTACTGCCTTTACCATACCGATCTTGTTTATTTGGTACTGGGTTGTCAACCGTATGTACATTGGGTATCGTCAAACATTGCAATCCTCCTTGATAAAAAACAAGTCTGCCATTGAAAAGGAGGTTGTACGGGAATACACGATGGATAGCGTATTGGGCAAAGAAATAAACAGCGGTGCCGAAGAAAAGGTGGTCTACGGCTTGAAGCTAATGGAGAAATTAGAGCCGGCCTTGTTCGAATCTTCTTTGCTGCAGCTAGCTGAAAGTAAGATTAAAAAAGTGCGTCAATTTGCGGTTGACAAGATACAGGAGTTGGGCTTGGCTGTCAGCGAAGGAAATGAAATCAAGGGATTGGCTTCGCAGGCTGCCGGTGCAGCAGAGGATAGTGATTTCTTGTCTATCTCCATTGACAAACTGATGAAATTGAGCAAGTCACCAAAACAATCAGATAGGATACTTGGTGCTAAGCTGCTTCGTAAACTAACGAATCAAAAAACAATATTCATTTTACTCGAACTCCTTAGAGATGCTGATCCGAAAGTACGAGGCGAAGCACTCCTTACCTCTCGCAAGGTGAAACGTCCGGAAACATTTGGCGTTCTGATCGAGTTACTTTCATCACCCGTTTATTCTCATCAGGCGTCAGCAGCGTTGAAAGAGGTGGGCGAAGCCGTACTGCCGCATCTCGAAACGGCTTTCCACAAATCCGGGCAAAGTGAGCTCGTCATGCTGAAGCTAATCCAGATTATGGGGCACATCGGTGGCAAAGAAGGAATGAGTTTACTCTGGAAAAAAATTGACTATCCGGACAAGCGTATTGTTCGACAAATTCTATACTCATTGCGATTGATCAATTACACAGCCAGAGGACGTGAATCGCTGGATGTGAAGGAGTTGCTGGACATTGAAATGAGTAAAACACTTTGGAACTTAGCCGCCTTAGAAGAATTGCCTGAAGAGTCGTACTTCTTGCTGGTACGAGATGCCCTTAAAGAAGAAATCAGGGAGAATTATGACCACCTGACGTTGTTATTGTCGCTTCTGTATGAACCCGAATCGGTTCAGCTTGTGAAGACCAATGTAGAGGTGGGCTCGCCAGACAGCATTCAATATGCGTTAGAGCTTTTAGATCTTTTTGTTGAGCAAGACTTAAAGCCAAAACTCATACCCCTATTCGATGACAGCTCGGTGCAAGACAAACTGGAAAAACTACAGATCTATTTCCCAAGAGAAAATTATACTCCGATTCAAACGATCAACTATATTCTTAACCGTGATTTTAACTACAATAACCGCTGGACAAAAGTCTGCGCGTTACACTCCACCGCTTATATTCCTGATTTCAGAGTGAGCCGTGGGCTAGTGAGTCAAATGTTTAACCGCGATAAGTTACTGCAAGAAACAGCCGCATGGGTGGTGTATAATAAAGATAGGGAAGCCTACCAGTCCATCTCTGACCGCTTACCGGTCCGCGACAAAAAATTCCTGGATTCTGCTATCGAAAACAATCAATTACTCGAAGGCTTAGACGATGGTTTCTTTTTAGGGATTGAAATGGTGATGCTGATCAAGAAGTTGCCTGTGTTCAATGGTATTAGCGGACGGATCTTGAGCGACTTGGCGGATAAAATCAACCCCATCACACTGAACCATAGAGATAAGCTAGTGATACCCGCTGGCGAAAGTCCCATTTTGATTCAGGCTTTTGGAGAAATTACATTGAGAAACCAAGCGGAAGTGGTACAGCAATTGAAACAAGGCGATGTGTTTGGAGATTTATTTCAAGAAGGTAGCATTCCTACAATCACGGAAGCAGAAGCAAATGGCCGGTCGGTGATATTTAAAATTAGTATCCTGGATTTTTATTTTGTTCTGGCCACTCACCACGACCTCGCGCAAGGCCTGATTGAAAATATTACTGAAAAGAAACAACTTGTCAACTAAAAAGTTTAAACCATGGCGTATGAAATAGATGTACTCGTTACTTATGCGGAGAAGGACAATGAAGTAGCAAAAAAAAGTGAGCAAGGTTGGGTCACACAATTCAAAAAGTTTTTGGAGCTAATGCTTTTTCAGGTGTTGGGAACCAAACCCAACATTGTGATTAAGTCAGAGTTTGATACAGCCACAGCTCCGGCATTAGACAATGCCGCGATCCTTGTGGCCGTACTCACCAAAGAATTTGCACAATCGGGTCGATGTCTCGATTTGATAGAAGCCTTCCATAAATCTTCTTCTCAATCAAAAACAAGCAGAGTATTTAAGGTGCTAAAATCTCCTCTTACGCTACAGGAACAGCCTCCCCGTCTGCGCGATTCGCTCGGTTACGAGATGTATCAATTGGATGACGAAACGGGTGCGATCAAAGAATACGTTGACTTTTTTAGCCCTGAAGCCGAGAAACAGTATTGGATGAAGATGGTCGATTTAGCCTATGATATCCATGAGGCTCTTATTGTTTTGAAGGAGGGCGATAAACGCACCGAGGTAAAAAATCTTTTCAAGCGAAAGACGATTTATCTTGCCGAAACCGGATACGATTTGGCCATTCAACGAAACATCATAAAGCGAGAGCTGATTCGGCACGGCTACGTTGTTCTCCCAAATCATACGCTGCCTACCCGGCAGGACGAACTTGAGCGATCGGTGAGAAAAGATTTAGAAGAATGTAGTCTCTCCATCCACCTCATGGGCACGTCATATGGAGAAATCCCGGAAGGGGGAGAACGCTCTGTTGTAGATTTGGAAAATAAGCTGGCCGCTGAATGCGCTTTTGCAAAACGCCAGAATAAGCAGGAATTTTCTCGTTTGATTTGGATTGCACCAAATCTAAAAAGTGCGAGCGATAAACAGAAATCTTTCATTGACAATTTGAAGCGAGACGCAGAAGCCCAGGAAGGCGCGGAAATATTGCAAAATCCGCTGGAAGATTTCAAGAACATCATGCGAGAAGAACTGATTGACTCCCTTGAACGCAAAAATGTTGACGAATCGTCTACCAAATCCGTGTACCTGGTTCACGATCGCCTTGATCAAGCCGAAGTAAAACCATTCAAAGAAGCCATTGAAAAATCTGGCTATAAAGTTTTATCTCCTGCATTTGAAGGCGAGTTGTTGGATGTGCGGAAACATCACATTGAGAACCTAAGAAATTTTGATTCGGCCATCATTTTTAAAGGAAAGGTAAATGACCAATGGGTTCGCATGAAAGTATTGGATTTGCTGAAGGCGCCAGGGTTTGGGCGAAAAAAGCCGATCAAAGGAAAGGCGCTGGTTGGCAGTGGAAACTTAGACGCTTTTAAGAGTCAGAATCTTACTGTCATCGCAAGCGACAGCGTTCGTGCCATGGAATCAATATCAAATTTTTTGGACGACAGTAAATAGTTTTTTTAGTTGAATCAACCTTGTTAAGAAACACCCAAAACAACAGTCAATATGAGCCAGCAAGTTGAAGAAATGCCAGGAGCGCCCTCTACCGTAGATACTGGCAATCCATTTCCCGGGCTAAGGCCATTCAAAATCGAAGAGAGTCATTTGTTCTTTGGCAGAGAAGGACAAAGCGATGAGGTACTCCTCAAACTTTCTAAGAATCGATTTGTTGGCGTAATAGGCCCTTCGGGAAGTGGTAAATCCTCTTTCATTTACTGTGGGGTAATCCCCATTTTGTATGGCGGTTTTTTAACAGACGCCAGCCCCAACTGGGAGGTAATCGTTACCCGCCCGGGCTCTGCTCCCATCGATAATCTTTCGGAAGCTCTTTTAAAGTCAGCCAAAGACTACAACATGGCCGATACGGAAGACAAGAAAATAAAAAGAACGATTGTCTCGACTTTACTAAAGAGTAGCTCACTGGGTTTGGTGGAAGCGATTCAGCAATCTCGAAGATCAGCCGATATCAACTACCTGGTTTTGGTCGATCAATTTGAAGAGCTATTCCGTTTTAAAGATGGTTCAGACCCGAACTCCGTAAACGAATCGCTCGCCTTCATCAACTTGCTGATGGAAGCCATCAATTATGAAGATGCGCCCATTTATGTGGCCATTACCATGCGCTCTGACTTTATTGGTGAATGTGCGCAGTTCCCTGACTTGACCCGCAAGATCAACGACAGTCACTACCTCATCCCTCAAATGACCCGCGAACAAAAGCGCAGAGCAATTGAAGGGCCTGTAGCGGTTGGAGATGCAACCATTGCCCCTCGGCTGGTGCAACAATTACTGAATGACTTAGGCGATAATCCAGATCAGCTACCCATTCTCCAACACGCGCTAATGCGCACATGGAGCTATTGGGGGCGGTACAAAGACTCTGAAGGCGAAAGCCTGGACTTGAAGCATTATGAAGCGATTGGCACAATGGCCGAAGCGCTGTCGCAGCATGCCAACGAAGCGTATGATGAGTTGGATGAAGACCAAAAAAAGATTTGCGAAGCGATATTCAAAGCCATTACAGAAAGACGAGGAGAAAATTTTGGTATTCGCAGGCCTACCCGCCTCAATGAAATTGCATCTATCTCCGATGTTTCCGAGGCGGATGTAATTGCCGTTATCGACAAATTCAGAGAGCCCGGACGTTCGCTGCTTACGCCTGCCTATGGTATTTCACTACATGGCCGCTCAATGATCGATATCTCGCACGAGAGCTTGATGCGCATTTGGGTACGTCTGAAAAACTGGGTGGAAGATGAAGCCGATGCCGTGCAAATGTATTTGCGTTTGTCGGAAGCGGCCACCCAATATCAGGTAGGCAAGGCCGGTTTGTGGAGGCCACCCGATTTGCAGTTGGCGCTAAACTGGCAAACCAAACATAAACCCACTTTGGTGTGGGGGCAGCGATACAACCCTTCGTTTGAGCGTACCATCGTTTTCTTGGAGTATTCTAAAAAGGAATATGATACGGAGCAACGTATCAAAGAGCTAGAACAAAAAAGGAAATTGCAACGCGCACGTGTTATTGCAATCGTCTTGGGTTCATTTGCTGTTGTCGCCCTCTTGGCGTTTGTCTACGCTATCGTTCAGAGTAGTATTGCTACTGAGAATGAAAAGAAAGCGAGAGATCAGGAAGAAGTTGCCAAACAAAATGCAACTAAAGCTGAAAAGGCCGAGGGTGAAGCTAAGATTGCAGCGCAACGGGCATTAGAAGAGAAGAAAAAAGCTGAATTGTCAGCCGAAGAAGCACGTATCGCCCAAAAAGATGCCGAAGCAGCCAAAGCACAGGCAGAGGTAAACTTAGTTAAAGCAACAGAAGCAGAAAAAAAGGCAACGGCTGCGTTTGCAGTGGCTGAAAAAGAAAAACTTGCCGCCCAAGCCAGCGAAACACGAGCAAAAGCTGCTCAGAAAGATGCAGAGACCAGACGCTACCTTTCGATCGCAAAAAGCATGGCCCTCAAGTCGAAAGAGTTGAATGATACCACACTTCAATCCTTACTTGCTCAACAAGCTTTTGCGTTCAACAAGCGATATAGCGGCTATATCTATGACAACGATATTTACAATGGACTCTATGCTGCCCTTGAAAAATTCAATCATCCTTTGACTAGGAGTTTGCAAGGCCATACCAAAGCAGCCAGAGCGATCGTGAGTAGCGCAAAGAGCAAATCCATCTATTCGGGAGGTAGCGATGGAAAAATATTCAAATGGATTGAACAAGGTGGCATTTGGCGGGGCGAACAAATTGCAGAGTTTGCAGATCCACCTCCACTTATCAACACCAACTACCAAATTTATTCGATGGACGTAAGTCCTGACGGAAACTGGCTGGCCATCGGAGGTTTGTATCCTTCTGACAGAGACGCCAATTATGCGATGCTTTTGAATCTGAATAATCCATCTGAAGCGCCAAAGAAAATCACTGGTTATCGCTCGGATATTGAGAATGTGATTTTCGCACCTGACGGAAAAGGTTTTTTTGCCAGAAGTAATTCAGGCCGAAGCATTATGTATTCCGATCTGACCTCATCGAAAGAAGTAGTAACGACAAAGGAAAAGATTACTTCTATTGACCTAAGTACAGATGGAAGCAAGCTGGCTGGTGTGGGCGAAGACGGAAACTTGTATGTGTGGGACGTTCGGAAAAACTTCGCGCCTACCGTTTACTCGATCTTGAAAGGCTCTTCGAATGACGTGCTGGCAGTGGTATTTTCACCCTCGAGCAATGATATCATTATTGGCGATCAAAAGGGTGAAATACGAATTATCACGGCTGGTCAGATCAGGCGTGTGCTTTCAGGCCACACTTCTCTCATACAAGAGTTAAAGTTTAGCCACTCAGGCAAATTCCTGGCCTCGGCCAGCTACGATAAAACATTGCGCCTATGGAACATGGAGAATTTGAAAGAACAGCCTACCGTTCTTATAGCTAACGACTGGGTGTGGAGCATGGCCTTCTCCCCTGACGATGAGCAGATCATGGGCGGTATACACAGCGTGACTGAAGGAATGCGGGCTTCGGACACTGACTATACGATTCATTCTTGGCCCACAAAGAATACGATCATGTCTACTGAATTGTGTGGGCGCATCACTAGAAACATGAGCAAAGACGAGTGGGAGCTATATGTGGCTGACGATTTGCCGCGCGAGAAAACGTGTGAGAATTTACCATCCAATAACAAGTAAGGCATGAAGCGAATTTTAGTACTTGCATTTTTGGGATTATCCTGTGGTACCGCATACGCGCAAAGTTGCGCTCAGACTCTTCGCCTTGCCACCTCTTCGTACGATCAGGGCCGTCTGCACGAGCTGCCCGGTTTATTAAGAAAATGTCTGGAAGATCCGAGAGGATTCACAGAAACCGAACGGGTAACTGCCTACAAATTGTTAACTCTAAGCTACATCTATTTGGAAGAACCCGAAAAAGCGGATAGCGCAATGATCAACTTGTTGAAGACCGATCATTTTTTTGAACCCAACCAAGCCGTAGATCCTGCCGAGTTTATCGGGCTGTATAAAACCTTTCGCACGAAGCCGGTTTTTAGCATTGGTGGTAAATTTGGAGTGAACTTGACTCAAGTAAACGTTTTGGCCAATTACTACACCGGAGGAGATGCCGTTGGAAATGGTAAATATTCGTCCACAATTGCCATTCAAGGAGGCTTTTCATTCGAAAAAAACTTGTTTCAACAATCGAAAAAGAAATTTCTAAAACAACTTATCTTAGCACCAGAGATCCTCTACGTATCACGGAGTATTGGTTATACCAATACTCCAATGAACACAATATCAGCTACCAATTTGGTTAATCAGGTATTTGCAGAAAGCCAGACTTGGCTTGATCTAAATGTACTTCTTCAATACCAGTTGAATCCGAAATCCAGATTTAACCCCTATGTTACTTTAGGTCCCGGCATCAGCTATTTGTTAGGGACAAGTTCTTCAGGCCCCACCACCCGTGGCACAACGGGTAACGTGGTAAGCGGGCCCGCCATTGACTTGGCGAACTCTTACAACAAAACTGTCTACTCCGTAACAGCGGGCGCGGGGGCAAAGATAAAAGTTGGTAGCCTATATGTGACAGGTGAGTTACGTTACCAATATGGGCTGGTTAACGCTGTAAACCCCGAAAAAAGAACCAATGTGGAATATACCTTTGACTATGCTGCGCAGCTCAATGATTTTTCAGTCAACAATGTCTCCTTCATGATTGGTGCTTCCATTCCGGTGTTTAAACCACAAAAGTTAAAAAAGAAAAAATAATGCCCTGAACGTATGATGAAAAGATATTTTTTCCTGCTCATTGCTCTTGCTGGTTGTGCTACTGAAAGCAGCGTTGGTCCTGCAAAGGGGTCTACCTTTGTTCGCTATTTTAACACAGGCTTTGATGACGAAGCCGAAAACCTTCTTGAGACTGCCGACAAAAAAGGATTGATTGTACTTGCTAATACCGTGTTTCCACCCACTACCGCAAACCCTTCAAGCAGAAGCAAGATCAACCTCATCAAAACAGATGAGTTTGGGAACAAGGTGTGGCAGAGATTTTACCCGGACTCAACAGAAAACAAGGACTCTTATAGCGGCTTCGGAATAAATAGAACAGCTGATGGAGGTTACGTTATTGTAGGTGAAGTTATACAGGTGAGACAGGCAGTTACAACCAATCGACTTTTGTTAGTGACTATTGATGCTGATGGAAATAACTCAACCATTAAGATCGTGAACTACAACGACATCAACAACAAACCTTTGCCCATCAGAGGTATTGGTGTGGAGCCCAACGCAGCAGGGAATTTTATTGTTCTGGGAGTAATTTTAAATCAAGGATCGACCAATAACAATATCTCTCTAGGCGAATTTTCTAAGACCAACCTAACGCAACAGTGGAGGCGAGATTATGGAGCAGGCGAAGTGATCAATATTGACTCGCGCAATTTGAGTTTACCCAACAAGCTTTTTGTAGACTCGCAAGGAAATTCATTTTGGGGCAGCACGGTAAGCACAGAAAACTCACTTAACAATATTAGAATTGTTAAAGCCCCGGTAAATTCGTCAGTGCTGGCTGCACGCTCGCTGAGCGACCCGGCTTTGGAGGAATTTTGTGGAGATGTAATTCGGGCTACAGGTGGCTTTGCTATTGTCGGTACGGTTGGCGCAGTCAAAAACAAAGCCAATCCAGACAGCACTCGAATTTCTGTGCGCAGGGTAACAGAAGATGGCACTCCTTTGTCGTATCAATCTTATACAGTGAAAGTTACCGGCAGCAATGGCACCCTAAGAGGAAACAGCATCTGTGTGGCACAAGATGGCACGCTGGTGGTGCTCGGCACCGTGGGGAGCACTACTGGAACAGACTATTGCCTAATAAAAGTAGATGCACTGGGTGATCCGAAACCCGTTTGGACAAGAGTTTTGGGTGGCAAGTTTGACGATGCGGGCAAAACTATTATTACCACTGCCGATGGAGGGCATGTAATTTTAGGAACCACCAACCTGGCCAATGTGAAAACCATTTTGCTCATGAAGGTTGACAAAGAAGGAAAAATACCGGGATTGTAAGGGCAAGTAAAACAGGAAGATTCTCTGAAGAGATTCGATCGAGATAAAACAATTAAAAATAGGTGAGTGAAACAATTTATTAAAGTTGAGTTATGAAGATAATTGTACCAATCTTGAATAGGTTTGTAAGCATTAAACTTTCTGGGATATTATTTATTTTCCTGCTGTTATCTTCGTGGGGAATCAATGCCCAGCAAGCGAGTAATATCACTTTTACCGGTGTCACTACGACCACGCTCAGTTTCAACTGGACAGATGGAACTGTGGGAAACAGAATAGTGGTGATAAAAGATGCCGCTGGGACATTTACCCCTGCCGTTAATACTACCTATACCGCCAACTTAAATTTTACGTCTGGTACTGATCTCGATGCCGGAGCGGGGATCGTCAAATGTGTGTTTAATGGGACAAGTGGGCCTATCACGGTATCTGATTTGTCAATCGGCACAGTGTATACCGTACAAATTTATAATTACACTGGCTCTGCTGGTGCTGAAGTGTACAATGTCACTACGGCCACGGATAACCCCAACAACAGAACCACATTAGCTGCTCTCCCTGGTGCTCAACCCACCGCCATCAACTTTTCCGCTATAACAGGAACTTCTATGGACGTGAATTGGACCGCTGCCAGTGGATCGCCCAGCGGCTATCTGGTGATTCAACGCAGTGGTGCTGCGCCTACAGGAACGCCAACCAGTGGTCAGGGGTATACCGTAGGTACTGTCATCGATGACGGAACAGTCGCTTTTGTTGGCAACGCTGTCACTTTCAACAACACCTCATTAACTGTTGGAACAACATATCACTACGCCATCTTCTCTTATAATGGTAATGCTGCCTCCACTAATTACAGAACA
>JAJTGQ010000037.1 GCA_021299455.1 Flammeovirgaceae bacterium
CTTCAATCCATAAGGTGGGTCAAACCATTCCCGGAATACCCGGGTCAGATGATTCCCGGAATAAGTGGGTCAGACTATTCCCGGAATACATGGGTGAGCTAATTCCCGGAATAGGTGGGTCAGAGGTATCCGGAATATTCATAGTATGGAACAAAGCTTTCTAGAAGAGTTTGGCTCTATACGCAATAACAAACTCGAACTGTCAAAAAAATTTCGGAGAAGTAAAACTGAAATTGAATCTGCTTTATTGGGACAAGAGACCAATTTATCAAGTGTTTATGAATTACTTGAGCATCGCAAAGAACGAATAAAGATTGTGGTCGATAAGATTGATAAATTAAATCGCGGTGGCGAGTTAGGCGTTAGTCTTTTTAATCTTGTCTCTAGCATAATTCACATGTCTCTAAATAGGATTTTCGAAAGTAAACATCGAATGCAAGAGATGGTTATCTACAGTTTTCTTTCATGTGTATTTCTTTGTTTTGATTTTTTCGTTTTCGGTTCAATTTGTTATGGTTCTGACGTAGTCTCCCTTACCCAAAGTGGGTTCGGTATTGATTTCAATAATAATAACAGTGTTAAGAGAGTAAATTTTCATGTTCGTGCTCCCTCTATAAGCTTCCTTATAGATTGGCTACATCGTTGGGTGCTTAACCTGTTGTGTGACCAATTTCATGTACGGGCTGTCATCGAAGACGCTCCAGTAAAAAAACGGCCTTGTTAAATTTTTTAAGCGGCTATCAAATCATAGCCCAGCGCCTTGAGTTGAGCCAAGTGCTTTGCGATCTGCTTCTTGTTGCGTTCTTCGCTATTGTGCAAGGGTGGCTCTTTATATTTTTCTTTTTTCTTCAAAACATGGTAGGCAGCAATAATGATTTTATGACCGACTGCTACAAGCGCTTTCTTTTTGCCTCTGCGTGCAACTAAACTTTTGTATTTGCGCTTTAAGTATCCGTCCTTCTTGCGGGTTGCCCCCCAACCACATTCTGCGAGTAGCGATTTTAAATATTTGTTTCCTTTGATGGCCCTTGTGCTTTTTTTTTACCAGCACTCTCGTTGTTGCCAGGGCTCATGCCCGACCAACTGCTCAAGTGGTGTTCGTTGGGAAACTGTTCCATGTTCACACCGATCTCGCTAATAATGCCGATTGCGCTGTCTTTCCCCACCCCATCGATGGTTTGCAGCAACTCTACTTCTACGGCATATTGAGCGGTGGCCACATCAATCTGGTCTTCCAACTCTTTGATGATCCCCTCTTTTTCTTCTATGCTCTTACGGATAATCTTGAGCATAAACCGATGGTGGGCAGTCAACCTTCCTTCCAGTGCTTTGCGTATGTCTTCCCGGCTGGCTTTTACTTTTCCGTGGATGTGCTTTATGAGTTCATCCACATCTGTCTTGCCATCAATGATATCATGGATGATCTTGCTGCCCGATGCCCCATGCACATCGCTGAGTACGCTACTGATCTTGATGTTGGCATCTTCTAGTATTTTGATCATCCGGTTTTTCTCGCTGGAAACATGGGCTACCTGTTTCTTCTTATAGCGGACCAGATCACGCAGTTCCCGGATGTCCCGCGGTGGAATGAAACTTCCCTTTAACAATCCGGCTAACAATAGTTTACTGATCCACTTGCTGTCCTTCTTATCGGTCTTATGGCCGGGTACATTCTTCACGTGCCGGGCATTGACCAAGATGATCTCAAAGTCCTCTTCCAAGATGTTGAATACCGGCTTCCAGTAAACACCTGTGCTTTCCATAGCCACGTGCGTAACGCCTGCCCGTTTGCACCACTCTCTTAAATCTGTCAAAGAACTTGTAAAGGCGGAGAACTCTTTGGTCTCATAGTTCTCTTGCCCTTTGCTGATCGTTGCCACGATCACGGCTTGGTGGACATCTATCCCGCAGCCCACCCTCACGGCTTGCTCAAAACTTATTTCTGTGCTTTCCATATAATTTTAGGTGGCCTAAATGGCCAACTAAAATTAGCAAAATTCATCTTCGTTCGGGTGTGCTAGTCGCTCATGGAGATTTCATGGCTTATTATTTAAATGACCTGTCAAAAAAAGCATTATGAATTGTTATTCCGTCTTCTAAAACTATTACTCTCAAATATTTACCAATTTCATCAAAATACCTCCATCTTCGTATTCTTCCATCATACTGAACAACTTCCTTCTGCGGAAAAAGATATGTTCTCTCGATCCAATCCATTTCAATGCCACTTCTATCCGGTCTTCTACGAGTTTCAACAAAATAGTTTGAGAACTTCATCAGCTTGGTAAAGGTACAAAAATGACTACAATCTATTTCTAAATTTCCCTATTCCCCAGCCTGACTAAATCCACTCACTCCTCCTGAAATAATAAACTTCATTGCAATGGCCCCGAGGATATTCAATGGCTGAACATTCTCGCGAGGCACCACAAAATGATCTCCCGCTACCGCATAAGATTGAGGAAAATAAACAACAACCATATCTTTTAGTCCCAGCTCACTTAAATCTTGTTGGGTAACAAATCCAATTCGGTGTAACTGGTTCTCTTTATTGATTCGAACCAGCACCGGGCGATCAAATTTTTTCTTATCGCCCACAAAAGCGGCCAACAAATCTTTGACGGACGAATAGATTAGTTTCACCAATGGAATGCGGTTAATGCCGAGGTCAAACCAATTTGAAAAAGTCTTGAATGCAAAATTGGAGGTGAGATAGCCAAATAACGTTATCACACTTAGTATGATGGCAAAGCCAACGCCCGGATAAGGCAAATTCAATCGACTGTCCAGCCATTGAAAGGAAACAATGATGAAATAGACAGTTGCTACCAACGGAACAATAAAAAGGGTACCATTAAAAAAGTACCGAACGATCTTTCCAGCAAAGCCTTTCATACACGTTTTGTTAAATCAATTTACCTATCAAATGCCTACCAACAAAAAAGGCTTCTTGCGAAGCCTTTCTATTTATTGTTCGCCAATTTTTATAAAGAGAAGCCGAGGAAACTCAAAAACCCCAGCGACATCAGCCCTACCAATATGAATGTAATGCCCAGCCCTCTAAGCGGAGCAGGTACATTTGAATACTTCATTTTTTCTCTTACTCCTGCTAGTGCAACGATGGCCAGCATCCAACCTATTCCCGAACCAAGTCCAAAAACAGTTGCTTCTGTCAAGTTGTAGGGGCGACCCACCATAAACAATGCAGCGCCCAATACAGAACAATTTACAGCAATCAATGGAAGAAAAATTCCCAGTGTGCCATACAGTGCGGGTGAAAATTTCTCAACTGCCATTTCGGTCAATTGGGTAATAGCAGCAATTACTGAAATGAATATAATGAACTGCAAAAAGCCCAAATCGATATTTTTAAAATCGTCACCCAGCCACGCCAAACTTCCCGGTACCAACACACGGTTTTGAATTAACCAATTGATAGGAACGGTTATTCCAATTACGAAAACAACCGCCACGCCAAGGCCAATGGCAGTTTTTACTTTTTTGGAAATGGCGAGGAACGAGCACATTCCCAGAAAGTAGGCGAATATCATGTTGTCGATAAAAATCGACCGGATACCAATATTTACTAAATTTTCCATATCAAATTAGTTTAATGCGTCTCGCGATGTCCGTTCAAGGTACGCTGTACCCAAATAATAATACCTACCAATATACAAGCACCCGCTGGTAACAACAGTAAGCCATTGCCGGTATAGTGAACGCCCATTGATTCAAATACTTTAAATCCAAAAAGGCTACCGCCACCAAACAACTCACGAACGAAGGCGACCATCATCAGGATAATGCCGTATCCTAAACCATTCCCAATTCCATCTAAAAATGAAGGCCAGGGCTTATTACCCATAGCGAACGCTTCCAACCTACCCATCACAATGCAATTGGTTATGATTAGCCCAACAAACACTGATAGTTGCTTAGAGACGTCATAGACATAAGCCTTCAAAATCTGATCTACTAAGATCACCCATAGCGATACAATAGCCAATTGAACAATGATTCGAATACGGGAAGGAATTGAATTTCGCATCATTGAGATCACCACGTTGGAGGAAGCCGTTACCACCATCAATCCGATGGACATAACAAAAGCAGGTTTCATCTG
Source organism: Flammeovirgaceae bacterium (assembly GCA_021299455.1). Taxonomy (GTDB): domain Bacteria; phylum Bacteroidota; class Bacteroidia; order Cytophagales; family Cyclobacteriaceae; genus ELB16-189. The sequence goes on from JAJTGQ010000037.1 coordinate 4,124, forward strand.
AGTCGTCACTGCCAAGGCAGAACAAACACCTAAGATCTGCACCGTGATTGGATTATCAATGTCAAGTGGATTTGTAATCAGCTTTTTGTTTTTCTTAGAGAAAAGCGGTTCTGCTTTTTTCTCCACCATATCTACTTCCGCTGTTGCTGTGCTCATAGGTTTAGCGATAAATTTTGTTGATTCTTCTTTAAATAATTTTTATAGCAAGAGAAATAATCCGCGAGCATATTGTTTACACCTTTTCCGGTAAGGGTTGCTCCTGACATTCCATCTACTTTATGCGGATCGGCAGAATAATCCATGCCCTCTCCTTTTTGCATTTGAACGGACATGATCTTGTCTCCTTCAAAAACCTTTTTCCCTTTGTATCGAACTTGTATATCATCAGAAGTAATTCGAGCACCCAAACCGGGCGTCTCACCGGCATGCTCAAACTTTACACCCTGCACGGTATTCAAATCAGATTGTAGCGCAACAAATCCCCAGATGTTATTCCATAATCCATATCCATAGACGGGCATTACCGCATTTTCAATTTTCGTTGAATCGGTCTCATTTCTAAATTCATAAATAGGCAATAGGCGTTCCTCTGGCTTCAGCTTGTATTGTTCAGCAATCACCACCTGACTTGCTTTCATGCCCACTTTTACATTACCTTGAAAATCAATAACACTTTCTTTCACCCGCGAAGCATACAGCTTTACAACATCATCTCCGTCTTTCAACTCCATTACTGTAGCGAGGATATTCTTCTTGCGTTCCAACTCGATGTTAGCATCTTGAAGGGGCTTTAAAGTTTGTGAAGCAATTGCTAATGCTCCGCCACACACAATAGTGATGGCCGCAGCATATAAAACGATGTAAAGGTTAGACTGTCGCACGTTGTAATCTTCTTTTTTTGTTTGCACTAACTACAAAATAATCAATGAGAGGGGCGAACACATTCATCAACAATATCGCCAACATGATGCCCTCAGGATAAGCTGGATTGAATACCCGGATCATAACGGTAAAGATACCAATCAGAGCCCCATAAATCCATTTCCCTGTTTCTGTTTGCGAGGCAGTTACCGGATCTGTCGCCATGAAGACAGCGCCAAAAGCCAATCCGCCAATCACCAAATGATAATGGGCGGGCATTTCTACAAAGGCATTTCCGCCAATCAGATTTAACAGAAGGCCCATTGCATAAGCACCTCCAAAAACACTCAATATCACTTTCCAACTTCCTGCACCTGTGGCTACCAAAATAAAGGCACCCACTAAACACATTAATGTGGATGTCTCGCCAATGCAACCTGGCATAATACCCATAAACATATTCCAGAACGAAAATACACCTTCATTCCAGCCAGCACCAAAAGAGTTGAGGGAAGTAACTACGTTGGTTCCTGTTGTGGCTGCATCTGCGGCCAAAGACAAAGGCGTTGCACCAGAGTATCCAGCGACTGTCTTTGCCTCACCAATATAAGTCCAAACGCTTCCCGAAATATCAGTAGGGTAAGCAAAGTACAAAAAGGCGCGAGCCGTCAAAGCAACATTCATCACATTCATGCCCGTTCCACCAAAAGCCTCTTTACCAATAATCACGGCAAAAGCAGTGGCCAAGCCAACTTGCCAAAGTGGTACGTCAGGAGGCATGACCAACGGAATGAGCATTCCCGTTACCAAAAATCCTTCGTTGACCGGATGTCTTCTGTATGTGGCAAACACAAACTCAATACCCAAACCTACACCGTATGAAACAACTACGATCGGCATTACTTGAACTACTCCAATCCAAAATTTATCCATGAACGAAGCAGCCTGACCAATGGCCAAAAAATGCTGGTGACCCACATTCCACATTCCAAACAACAAACAAGGAACCATCGAAATAATCACGGTCATCATCAACCGTTTCAAATCAATGGCATCGCGAATCTGTGCTCCCTTTATTCCGTTCGTTGTTGCTGGCGCAAACAAGAATGTCTCTAATGCCTCGAAGGAATAATAGTGCTTCTCCCACTTTCCACCCTTCTCAAAATTGGGCTTTATTTTTTCTATCTGATGCTTAATAAACTCCATCTGACCGCTGTATTAACTTTGTTGAACTAACTCAAGACCTTCTCTCAAAATTTCCTGCACCTTGTGCTTAGACACATCTACAAACTCACAAAGCGCCAAATCCTCTTCGATTACTTCATAGATGCCCAGTGCTTCCATTTCATCAATGTCTTCTGCCAAAATGCTCTTAATCAACTGAGTGGGTAGAATATCCATTGGAGTTACCTGCTCAAAAATACCTGATTGCACAAAAGCGCGTGGCTCTCCGTGCGTATTGGTGTCCACCACTCGTTCTTTGTTGGGGGAAAGAAAAGAAAACAAGCCGATGGCTCGGTGGAAACTTAGTTTACGCTCACCCGGGGTAATCCAACCCACAAATTCCGCGTAATCTCCTTCTGGTATAACGGAGACTTGCTGATCGAAGAACCCGATATGACCTTCCTTGCCAATGGAAGATCCGGTTAACGGGTTGCCCGAAATCACGCGAACGTTTTCTTGCTTTAAGTTACCTTGAAGAAATTTTTTGACAGATGCCCCGGTGTAGGTCTTATAATATTGGGGGGCTTTAACCTCAGAACCTGTCAATGCCACTATTTTTGATGAATCATACACCCCGTTTAACAAAAGCTTCGCGATTTGAATTACACCTGCTGGCGTAGTCGTCCAAACGGTTTGCCCTTTATTAATGGGGTCTAGATGATGAATTTGAACTCCCACGCATCCGACCGGATGAGGCCCGGAAAACTTGTTCACCTCCGCACCCTTCACCTGTGAAAAAACGGTTGAAATTTCGGTGGTAGCGTGTGTGTTCACATGAACTGCACCTGAAGTAAGCTTCTTCAACACGTCAATCCCAATTTGAAAATAGTGCTCCTGCCCTTTGTAGAGCACGCTATAATCCGGAGCCAGGGGATGAGTATCAAAAGCAGAGATGTGTATGGCTTTTGGTGTTGTAGCAGGATCGGCCACTACGCCAAAAGGGCGCTGAATAAGATTAGGCCAAACTCCGGACTTTACCAATTGCTCCTTCAGTTCTACTGCCGACAGATTAGCTATTTCTGAAACCGTGTGCTTTTTAAAGGTTTCGTACTCTACCTTCTTGTCAGCCAATATTTTTATTTCTAGCAGCTTGCGCTTTTCGCCACGTTTGATCTCGACCACCTCTCCGCTGACCGGAGCTGTATACAAGATATTTTCGTGTTTTTTATCATGAAACAAAGGAGAACCTGCTTTCACGGTGTCTCCTTCTTTTACGACTGGTTTTGGCATGTAAATACCATAGAAGTCCGTGGGTTTAATCACAAAAGTTTCAGGTTGCTCAATTTCGACCACTTTGGGGACAGCTTTGCCTGCCAGATTAATGGTAAAACCTTTTTTTAGTCGGATGAATTTGCCCATGAGGAGTTGGCAATAAGTTAAGTTTAGTATCCCTTCTCAATTCAACCAAAAAAGGCATTTTAGGAAGGAACGTGGCAAAATTAGCAATTAAATTCAAGCAGCAAAGAGGAGTCAAATCAAAGAATTTTTGCGCGTTGAACTGGGTCGTCAATAAGGATCAGACAGACCTTACAATTCTCGAAAAAGCCAGCCTAACCACCTCGTCCACTTGCTCATCGATAGTGATGTGAGTTGTATCAATCAAAATGGCATCATCCGACTTGACTAGCGGGCTTTCCTTTCTAGTGCTATCGATTTGGTCACGAGAGTTGAGATTTTCGACAATGGTATCAATATCGACCAGGTCATCGCGCTGAAGAAGCTCTTTTTGCCTTCTAAAAGCCCTCACCAAGATATCTGCTGTAAGGAAAATCTTCAACTCGGCATGGGGAAACACAACCGATCCAATATCTCGGCCATCCATGACGATACCTTTCTCTTTCCCCAACTTTCGTTGAATGGCCACCATGGCTTCGCGAACTTCTTTTAGGGCACTTACCGGACTTACATTCTCTGAAATTCGCATTTTTCGAATGTCCTTTTCTACGTTAATGCCATTCATAAACAACTCGGAAACCCCTTTTGCATTGACCCGAAAAGAAAGCTGGATTTCGCGTATTGCCTTTTCAACTTCCTTGCAGTTGGTGATCGCTACCAGATGATCTAAAAAATAAAGGGTGACGGCTCTGTACATCGCCCCGGAATCGATGTATCGATAGTTCAACTCCTTGGCTACGTTCTTGGCTGTAGAACTTTTGCCGCAAGCGGAGTACCCATCAATAGCAATCACAATTTTCCGCATAAACTCAACAATCTTTTTGTGGGCAAGGTATCGGCTTGTTAGGATTGAGCTTCTTAAAGCGCGGTTTATAACCTGAGTTAGATTTGGCGCAGGCAGAGACTACGATCAAAACAGCCAAAAAGAGAAAAATGAGCTTGGTTTTCAAAATGGGTAGGTTTTAAAAATCAAATTTAAACCAAAATTGCAAATAGTAGCCACCTGGTCGATGAACCCCCGAAAGGAACCGATCCGTAGTCCAATCTATTCAATTTCACATTTAAAATTCCAACCTTGATTTATTCTATGGGAATGTCAACAGTTGATTAGATTTTTCTTCATTAAAAGAAATGTCAAATGGAAGAATCAAACCACGAAGGCTCGGCCGAAAAGTTTTTTAGGGACTTTGGAAAGAAATTCGATCAATTTTTGGTGGAGGCCAAAGATGCCAGTACTCGCGTGGAGGCTGACCTAAAGAAAAAATTTGAGGAGCTACAAGTAGCCGCTGACAAATTTAAAAATGACGCAGAAAACAAAGAACGTTGGAAAGAGGTAGAAGCCAGTTTGAAAAAAGCCGGTGAAGAATTGAATAATGCGGTGAAGGCTGCGTTTAAGAAAGGTCAATAAGTCCATAGTCGATTTTCCATAGTCGATCGCAAATTGCCACCTCACTTACTGGCTATCGACCATGGACTATTCAACCGCGGACTGTCGACTATTGACCTAAATTATAACTCCCTTCCATTTCCCCTGTCGGAAGATAACAATGGCAATAACCGCCATCACCGATTCGGCAATAGCAATCGCCCAAAAAACAGCGCTCGGCCCAAGGCCAAATTGTACTGCTAGTAAGTAGGCCAACGGAATTTGGAAAAGCCAATAGCCAAACAAATTAAGAATGGTTGGGGTCTTGGTATCTCCTGCACCATTAAACGATTGAACAATCACCATTCCATATCCGTAAAAGACATAGCCAAAAGCCACAATCTTAAGACATTGGGCGCCATAGCGAATTACTTCTTCATTGGATGAAAAGATTCGCATGATTGGGTCTGAGACAAAATAAAAAGTGATGGATATCAAGCCGAGGAAAACCATATTCAAAAAACCAGCCGTCCATACAGATTGCTCTGCCCTCTCCGGTTTTTGGGCACCCAGGTTTTGACCTACCAACGTTGCTGCTGCATTGGCCATGCCCCAAGAGGGTAGAATCGTAAATATGATTACCCGAATAGCAAACTGATAGCCAGCGAAGGCAGCACTCCCAAAAGTTACAATAATCCTTGCCATAAAAAGCCAGCTGGCGGTAGAAATCAAAAACTGCCCGATGTTACCCGCTGATACCTTCACAAGGCGGGTGATAATATTCCAATCGATTTTTATATTTTCCTTGTGAATTTTGATGACTCCCTTTTCGCCTGAGAGATAGTACAGTTGGTAAAGCACACCAGCACCTCTTCCAGTATTAGTAGCAATAGCTGCCCCCTCCACTCCTAGTGCAGGAATGGGTCCCCATCCAAAAATGAGTATCGGATCAAGAATCATGTTTAATATATTGGCTATCCATAACGAGTGCATAGCAATGGCTGCACTACCCGCACCGCGGAAAATAGCGTTCACTAAAAACAAAGCAACGATGGTAATATTCCCAATCAACATCCATTGTGTATATCCTGAGCCAACTGAAATCACACTCTCCGATGCGCCCATCAACCGCAGCACATCATCATAAAAGAAAATTCCTGCCAGAGTAATCACAATCGAAACAATCAAACCAATGTAAAGAGCGTTAACTGCTGCCACTGCCGCACCTGGCTGATCCTTTTCCCCGATGCGCCTCGCTACCATGGCCGTAGCCGCCATACCCAAACCCATCGCTAACGAATAAACAATCGCCAATACTGATTCAGTCAAGCCTACCGCGGTCACTGCATCGTTGTTATTTAGTTTGCTGATAAAAAATATGTCCACCACCGCCAGCAAGGACTCCATCGCCATTTCCAAAATCATGGGAATGGACAAGAGAAAAATGGCGCGATTGATACTTCCTTCGGTGAAGTTTTGTTCGGAGCCTTTTACGGCTTCTTTGAATAAGCGAAAAATAGAAAATGCCTTAGTTGTAAAAGCTTTCATTATGAAAAATTAAAAGTATGAAAAAATGAAGAAATCCCTTCCGGGAAACGATTTGGTCTTTGCGACCAAAAATGATCATCGAAGCTTCTTAAGCGAGGACGAACAAGATAAAGGACTTCATGGGCTTTACAATTTGCAAGTCTCAATGACTTAGTGCAAAGATGGGGAAAAGTTTTAACTTTCTAATCTCAAGATAATAGCTTTTGGAAAGTTCCAAACTTTCCAAAAGTTTGAAATCTATTAGTAACCTGTCAAAAAGTATGGAACCTCGAAAGCTTTACCATCTTTATAACCACGCCAACGGTTTTGAAAATCTGTTCCTGTCGGACGAAAACTATCGTTATTTTCTACATAGATACCAACACTTCATCAGTCCCGTGGCTGATACATTCGCCTATTGTCTGATGCCTAACCATATTCATTTTTTAGTTCAAGTAAAAACAGAAGAGGAAATTGAATCAGTTTTTGGAAGGTTCGAAACTTTCCAAAAGTTAGAATATCGAATAAGTAAGCAATTCAGTAACCTATTTAGTGGCTACACGCAAGCTTTCAACAAAATGTACAATCGCAAAGGCAGCCTATTCATACCCAATTTTAAACGAAAAGAAATAACCGATGATCGCTACATTACCAATATCATTTGTTACATCCATTGCAATCCTATCTATCATGGATTCGCAAAAAATATTTCCGACTGGCAACGGAGTTCGTATCAACTAATTCTAAATGACACACCAGCGTTTATCAAACGGGAGGAAGTGTTAGAATGGTTTGGCAACCGAAATGAATTCGAAAAAATCCACCTCCAAGAATTGAACAACAAAAGACCAACATTTGATTTTTAGGGTTGAGAAAACCTCTAAGGCTTCAAAAATCCTGAAGGTTGATAGTTGACAAATCATTTATCTCTTTTCACAGAAAGTGCAGCCATGGCAGATTTTTTAAATGCCCTGCCTATCGGAAGTTCCTTCCCTTTGATTTCAATGCTGTCCGAGGAGATAGCTGAAATGTACTGGGTGTTAATAATGAACGAGCGATGTATCCGAACAAATGAACCGCTGGGGAGTATGGATTCAAGAGAGCTGATGTTTTCGCGAGTAACCAAGGTAACTTCTTTTAAATGCACCTTCACATAATCATCTAAACTTTCGATGTAAATGATTTCTTGCAAATGTATCTTATGATTTTTTCGATCTGCCTTCAAATAAATGAAAGCCGATGATTTTTCCGGATCTAAGACTTCACCTGTTTTTCCTTCCAATCGCTTATCAAAAAATTTATTGACTGATTTAGTAAACCGCTCAAACGAGATCGGTTTTAATAAATAGTCCACTACATCTAAATCAAAAGCTTCGGGCGCAAAATCACGGTAGGCGGTTGTTAAGATAATCGCGGGCGGATTTTTAAGAGTGCCTATAAATTGCAGGCCGTTGATCTCAGGCATTTGAATATCTAAAAAAAGAAGATCGACTTTTGACGTTCGCAAAAAATTGCCAGCTTCAATGGCATTGGTGCACTCCCCTGCCAATTCCAAACTTTGAATTTTTGAAATATGTGAGATCATGAGCTTTCTCGCCAATGGTTCATCATCTATAACAAGGCACCTGATCTTCATATCATGAATTTAAAACCAACCGAACGGAAAACTGATCAGCCAAAGCACTGTCAATTTGCAAAGAATATTTTTCAGGATATAAATGATCCAATTGACTACGCAAATTAGAAAGCCCAATGCCGGCACCGTGCTTGGCCGGCCGACCACTGTTGCTGATTTCAATTGTTGTACTATGAGGCGAGCTATGAATATGTATTTTTATCCAAGCTTTTCCAGCCGTTTTCATTACACCATGCTTAAATGAATTTTCAATCAGCGTAATCAGCATCATCGGACCAATTTGCTTTTCATTGATATTGCCTTCAATTGTTTTGCTAATTTCAATTCGGTCTTCGTACCGCAATAGCTCCAAAGCAATATAATTATCTACTTGCTTCAGCTCGCTTTCCAGGGGAACAAGCATGGCTTTGCCTTGATGAAGTACATAGTCCAAAATTTCACTTAGCTGAAGAATTGCTTGTGGTGCTCTATCGGATTTCGCGGTAGTAAGATAATAAAGGTTGTTCAATGTATTGAATAGAAAGTGTGGGTTGAGTTGTACTTTTAAAAACCTCAACTCGGTTTCAATCTTATCGCGCATCAGCTTTTGATAATCCTCTTTGGACTGCTTCCAATGCAATAACATCTTGATGCCCATCGCAAAGAAGACCACCATTAACAAAGAGGCTAGTAAAAAAAATAAATCAATGGAAGCGGGGCTCATGTCGTGAATATTCAGTTCAGCCATCACAATAAACGTTACTGCTGAAATCATCATTTCCAGGAAAAGCGATCCGACAAGCGCATAAACAAAATAGGCGGCAAAATAGGCATAGCGCTCCTTCATTAGATAATTGGGCACCAGGTAATAGTTCAGGAAATAAGTGGTGAAAATGGTGACGGGCATCAACAGACCGACAAAGAAAAATGTCTGGAGGTAGTTATTATTTTTGCGCCCAAAAAAAATCACATACAACGCCAACACGAACAGCCAAAAGAAAACATGGATCACCCACCGTTGGCGAGTGAAAACATAATCCAACCAAGTTGTCGTTCGATTCATCTGTCTGCATAATTAGGAAAAATCCCGCAAGACTTATTTAAAAACAGCAGATTAGAGGCTGTTCACACCTTTTCGACAACATTGAATACCTTTTCGCCACATCCTTTGCCAGGACTTCAATAACCCTTTTGTGATGGCCAATTCGTCAGAAAGAAAAAATTTTGATGCTTTTATGCTTTAACCTTGCTGAAACAAAAACTAAAACTAAACTTTATGAAAACTATGCTCGCTTTATCAATTACTGAACTACATAATGACGGAGGTATTGTCTTTATGGTTCCCCTGTCGATTTTATTGACCATCAACATTGGTCTGGTCATCTATTCCATTTTCAGACTTTCTCAAAAAAGAGAGGTATCAAAATTTGTTGAAGCGGTGAGGCAGATTGGCGTTCTAGCCGCAGCTTTTGGAGCAGCCTCTACTATTCTTGGATTATTCCAAGCTTTTGGCGCACTATCGGAGGGTACGCAAGTGTGGCCTTTTCAAGTTGTTATGGGAGGTATGAGAGTAGCCGTGATAACTGCCATGTATGGGCTATTCATCTTTTGTTTGTCCCTCCTCGCTTGTATTATTCTTAAATTGACTTCAAAAAATATCGTAGACTAATCTGATGAATGAATTTATTCTTCTTCTGGTAATCAATGCGGCCCTTGCCGGGGTTGTTATCACTTACTGGAGGAAGAGTAATCTTGATATTGCTTTTACTGGTGTAGGCAAATACATTTTCATTCTTTTAGCAGGATGGATTGGATTCTCAATAATAATCGGACTCTTTCTTGCTTTTCAAGATCTGGAAAATTCAAAAGTGTTTTCATACCAACTATTGCTTGGAGATGTAATAGTTGTTCTTCGCTTCATCGCAGTTGGATTGGTGTTGACTTTTCTTCTTACTTGGGCTACCGTCCGGTTTTCAGAACGGCTTATGAAAAAAAAATAGATACTTTTTGTTTGTTCAGACTGGTAGTCAGCTATACACAAGACCTTCTACTTCTCTAACAGCCATCAATAAAAAAGGGAGCTCATCGCTCCCTTTTTTTTATCAGTGAACTTGTCAACTATCCAATTGCTACTCTCTTGAATTCTACCACTGTCAATCCTTTGGTCACGCTGTCCAAATATTGCGCGACAGTTTTCGAATTGTCCTTCACAAAAGTCTGAGGAAGTAATGTGCTTTCCTTAAAGAACTTGTTCAACTTACCTTGCGCAATTTTTTCAATCATGTGCTCCGGCTTGCCTTCTGCCAAAATTTGAGCCTTGGCAATCTCCATTTCTTTTTCAATCAATGTCTTGTCAACTTCGCTTTCATTCACCGCTACTGGGTTCATGGCAGCTATTTGCATACCAATGTCTTTTCCCGCTTCGGTTACGTCTTTGCCATTTACACCTTTCAAAGAAACCAATACGCCTAATTTGCTTCCTGAGTGGATGTAAGGAACAACAGCCTCACCCTTCATGTGGATGAATGAGCTTACTTCCAACTTCTCTCCGATCTTGCCGACCAACTCAGTGATCTTGTCATTCAATGAAAGACCACCGACTACTTCAGCTAACAAAGCTTCCTTCGTTGCAGGCTTTTTTGCAAAAGCAGTTTCAGCAATCAACTTGCCTAAATTTTGAAACTCATCGTTTTTCGCAACAAAATCAGTTTCACAATTTAATGCGATCAATACGGCTTCTTTTTTATCGTCAGAAACTTTAACGAACACAGAGCCTTCTTTTGCATCTCTATCTGAGCGGGAAGCAGAAACTTTCTGTCCTTTCTTTCTCAATATTTCAATAGCCTTGTCAAAGTCACCCTCTGCTTCGGTTAAAGCTTTTTTACAATCCATCATACCTGCACCGGTCATGGTGCGGAGTTTGTTTACGTCTTGTGCGCTAATCATACTTTATTAATTAAAAATTTACTTTTACTAATACCCTAAAAAACAAAACATCGACTTTAAGGCCGATGTTTTGATTATTTAAAATCGGCCGTACCTGCCTTGCCGGGAGGCAGGCGTGAGTTTGGCCAATCAACAATTAATTTGTCTCTACGGCTTCGTCAACTTTCTTCTTATCATCTTCCTCTTTCTTCATCCCAGCTTCTTCCTTATCCTTTTTACGCTCCATCAACGCTTCTTCCATGGCCTTGCCCAAATGGTTGGTAATGATCGAGATCGACTTGAACGCATCATCATTGGCAGGAATCGGGAAATCAATATTCGAAGGATCTGAATTGGTATCTACCATTGCAAAAACCGGAATATTTAGTTTTTGAGCTTCTGCAACGGCAATGTGCTCGCGCTTTACGTCAATCACAAACAAAGCGGCAGGCAAGCGATTCAAATCAGTAATACCACCTAACAATTTCTCTAATTTCGCTTTCTCACGGGCAATCATCAACCGCTCACGCTTGGCCAGGTTGTTGAAGGCATCATCCTTCATCAACTTGTCAATCTGAGCCAATTTCTTCAATGACTTACGGATAGTAGCAAAATTGGTCAACATACCACCCAACCAACGCTCGGTTACGAAAGGCATGTTAAGACGAGTTGCTTCCTGGTTGATAATGTCCTTTGCTTGCTTTTTCGTAGCAACAAACATGATCTTACGGCCAGAGCGTATGATGTTTTTCATCGCATAGGTCGCTTCTTCCAGACACTTTAGCGTCTTGTTCAAATCAATAATATGGATGCCGTTATTCTCCATGTAGATGTACTCTGCCATCTTAGGATTCCACTTTCTGGTCAAGTGTCCAAAATGAACACCTGCATCCATCAAACTCTGAGTTGTTATATTCTCTGCCATGCTTATCGATTAACGCTTACTGAATTGGAACTTCCTTCTTGCTTTTCTACGACCTGGTTTCTTTCTCTCCACCATGCGTGAATCACGTGTCATCAAACCTTCTTTTCGCAGGGCAGGACGATTTTCATTGTTGATCGTAACCAATGCACGGGCAATCCCTAAACGAATCGCTTCGGCTTGACCTTTCGTACCACCGCCTTCTACACTCACATTCACATCATAGCTGCCTTCCAGTTTTACCAGGGTAAGCGCCTGCTTCACAGTTGTTTGAAGTATCTCTGACGGAAAATAATCTTTCAATTCTCTCTCGTTCACAATAATATGACCGTTGCCGGGCTTTACATAAACCCTGGCTACTGAGGTCTTTCTCCGTCCGATGGTGTTGATTATCTCCATGTATTAAAACTTTAATTCTTTAGGTTTTTGTGCCGCGTGATCATGTTCTGCACCTGCATATACATGCAAGCTTCTAAACAACTGACGACCCATTGTATTTTTTGGAAGCATACCACGCACACTGTGCTCAACCAATCTAGAGGGGTGCTTTTCCAACATCATTTTAGGCGATACCTGCTTTTGACCTCCCGGAAAGCCAGAGTAGAAAAACATGAAATGATCGTTCATTTTTTTACCGGTCATCTTTACTTTTTCAGCATTGATAACAACCACATGGTCTCCCATATCAGTATTGGGTGTATAGCTTGTCTTGTGTTTGCCACGTAAAACGCGGGCAATTTGACTTGCCAGACGACCTAGAATCTGATCTTTGGCATCAACGATCACCCACTGCTTGTTGGCAGTTGCATCATTGGCATTCAGTGTTTTGTAACTATTGTGATCCACTTTGTTAGCTTTTAAACGATAAAATAACTATTGCCTTTTAAAAAGGGACACAAAAGTAGGTTCAAGAAACTGAATATCCAACACCTGCCATTTGATTTTTAGCTTTTTGGGGCTTTGCACCTGTATTATCTCCTGTTTTCGCTCAATTGCTTAACCAAGGCTTGAAAATCTTTCGGGTAAGGAGCTACAATTTTGACCGTTTCGTGGTTCAAAAGGGCAAATTCGAGCGAAAATGCATGTAAAGCCATTCGCTTGATCAGTGGCGTCTCTTCTGCTTCTTTTTTTAAATTAAATCCTCGTTTAACGGAAGAAACAAAGAATGGCTTACCCCCATATACCTCATCCCCGGTAATGGGCGCCTTCAGCAACCGCAAATGGATTCGAATTTGGTGCATACGCCCTGTAATGGGATGACATTCCACCAAGGTATGGGCTTTGTAGGTGTCTTTGGTGGTAAAATAGGTGAGTGCGGGCTTTCCTTCCTTTGAAATCTTGACGGTGCCATCATTGAGCTTAAGTATAGAGGCCTCAACGGATTTTTCCTGAAAAGAATGGATGCCGTCAACTACTGCATGGTACGTCTTTGACACTTCCCTATTCTCAAATTGCATACTAAGGTGGCGATAGGCTTCTGGGTTCTTGGCAAGTGCAAGTACGCCAGAAGTGTCTTTATCCAATCGATGGCAAACCTGCGCATCGGGAATCCATTGCTTGGCCAGGCTCAAAATGTGATCTGGATCGTGCCGGTCCTCCAACGTAGAAATAAAAGGCGGTTTGTTAATCAAGACATAGTCTTGGTTCTCAAACAAGACGGAGTCCTTAAAATTGTATTTGCTGTTTTTCACGCGGCAATTTACGATACCTCTGATGAATCTGAATCATCGGCCTTTGCACGTGCTAATTTGAAACTAAACACCGAGCCCTTTCCTACTGTACTTTGAACTTCGGCTTTTGAGGTATGCCCTTCCAAGATATGCTTGACGATGGCCAATCCAAGACCCGTGCCCCCTTTTTCACGGCTTCTACTCTTATCAACCCGATAGAATCTTTCAAAAATCCGCGGCAGGTGATTGGATGGTATACCCTCTCCGGAGTCCGTCACAAAGGTAGTCACCGCCTTTTTTGATACATCGAATGTGATGGAGACCTCGCTGTGTTCACCGCTGTATTTAATGGCGTTGGAAACTAAATTGGTGAGTACTTGATAAAGTCGTTTAGCATCTGCAAACACAAAAACCTTTGCCTGATGATCAGCCAAAACCCGCACAGTGATTTTCTTCTTCTCGGCTTTTTCTTCGAATTGCTCGACTACTTCCTCACACATTTTGCGCATATCAACCTGTTCAAAATGCATTTTAATGTCGCCCGTTTCCAAATGCGATAGCGTCAGAAGATCTTGAACTAACTCATCGAGGCCATCTAGACTCTTTGCCGCCTTTTTCAAAAACTTAGTTCGCACATTCTTATCATTCACGGCTCCATCTAATAACGTATGAACAAAACCCTGTGCGGCAAAGATGGGTGTCTTTAATTCGTGCGAGACGTCTGCGATAAATTCCTTGCGAAAGGCTTCCAGTTTTTTCAACTCGTCAATTTCTTTCTGCTTAAGGGTAGCAAAGGAGAATATCTCTTCGTTAATGTTTCGTAGTGGATTGAGGGCGCCCGATTTTTCCTTGGCTATTCCAGAAAGTTCCTTCTTTCGAAGTTTACCCATCATCTTATAGATTTTATTGATTTCGCGAAAAATCAAAAACTCTAATATGACGAAAGTGAGTATATAGGACGATGAGAAACTAATAATAGCAGCAACGATCAGCGCACTCTGATCTACATTCTCGACTAAAGACAAGAACAAACCCGTTACTACCGCAATGGAAGCAGCGAGCAGCAAAGCAAGCGTACGCGCACTATAAACCATCTTCTAAACAAATGGCTTGCAAAGTACAAAATGATCAGAACCTACGAAAAATGATAGGCGAATTAGCCGATATTGAATTTATACCCAACGCCCTTTACGGTGGTGATGTAGTCCTCCCCAATTTTTTCTCGCACTTTTCTAATATGCACATCAACCGTTCTTGCCAATACGTAGACATCCGACCCCCAGATGTTTTGAAGGAGTTCGTCTCGATTGAAGACCTTGTTGGGATTTTGCGCTAAAAAGAAGAGCAACTCAAATTCTTTTTTCGGCAAGCTAACTTCGCGATTGTTTACACGAATGGTGTAGCTCGTGCGATCTATAGTAAGATCGCCAATCTTAATTTGCGAGGATGCTGGCTTTTTCTTCGAATCTCTTCGGAAAATCGCACTGATTCGACTCATCAATGCGCGAGGCTTGATAGGCTTTAAAATATAGTCGTCTGCGCCACCATCAAAAGCAGCAATCTCTGAATACTCTTCTGCACGGGCTGTTAAAAAAACGATAAAGGTATTTACTAACTCGGGCATGGCGCGAATTTGCCGGCATGCTTCTACACCATCCATTTTGGGCATCATAATATCTAACAGCACCAAATCAGGATGAAATTTCCTGGCGATTTCTACTGCTTCGGCTCCCTCTCCTGCTGTTCGCACATCGTATCCCTGTTTTTCTAGATTATATTTCAGAAGTTCTAAGATCGGTTCTTCATCATCTACAACCAGAACTTTCTGTGTTGGCTTATTGGCCATATTCAACGCTTTTTATTGCGGAATAAAAGTAGACCTAAATTAAGCTAATTAAAAACCAATGTTACTAACTTAACAATTACTTAATGAGAGGGAGCAGCAAATCAGAGGAATTGATATTGCTCACTCAGGTATCGGACATAAGCTCGCATATCACCTCTAAATTTCCTATCTAGTTCTTCTTCAAAAATGTTCTGCTTCGATTTGTACAATCGATACGACATGAAAAAGGTGTTGTTGGGAAGCCTCTTTTTTAGTGAAGCAGAATTTCTTTTTTCAAACAACTGAAGAGTGTCTATGGTAGAAATGATTTTCGAGATCATCGAATCCTTTTGCTGTTGCTTTTGATCGAAAGGATCATCTAGCTTCATCGTTTGGTACAAGCTATCTAATGAGCGTGTGCCCCTCAAAATATGTTTTGTATATTTTCGATAGTCCTGATCCTGGTGAAGATAGGTCATATACTCTTTTGAGGAGGGGCCAAATCGATACCTAAGAAAATCATACGCTGCAGTATCGCCAATAAAATCAGCCAGGTTTTCATTGAAGTCGACATCATCCTTTACAAAAACGGTGGCATGGACCATTTCATGAATGATGAGACTAGCCAAGTCACCTTCGGTTCGATCCAACATGCCACTTAAAATAGGGTCGGTAAACCATCCCAAAGTAGACCATCCACCAGGGTTTCGTACGCTTACGTCATAGCCTTCCTCCTCTAATTCTTTTCGTAAATCAAGCGCCTTTGATTTATTAAAAAAGCCTTTGTAGGGAACGGATCCTACAACCGGAAAATGCCACTGCTTTGGCACTAAAGCGAATGGCTCACATGCCTGCACCACCCACATAACTTCTTTATTCTTTTGGTCATAAAGGGTTTTGTAGTTCTCCGTATCCTTAAGTCCAAGTGAGTCAATGGCAAATTTCCTTACATCTTCAATAAGCTTCAATTTAGACTTTAGCGAATCGGGGAAGGAAGGATCCTCCATAAACTCGGCCACGGGTCGTGAATTACAAATAATTTCAAACTGACCTATTCCTTGGCGAATACCGTAGTAAATCAATGACCAGTTCCAAACAATCAGAGTGCTGCCAATAATTGATAGGCTCCAAATGGCTTTTTTCAACATGGGGGCGCAAATTAGGTTAGTTTCAAAAATTTTTTTGATTAAAAGTTATTTTTGCTTTGTATTTTAGTAATTACTAATTAATTTAGCATTTCAATTTTATCAGCCTTTCTAAATTTAGTGGTAATTTGAGCCAATTAAAAACGAAACAACAACTACTAACAACTATGAGTGACGCAAAAGAAAAACTGAAAGCCCTGCAGCTAACAATCGATAAACTGGAGAAGACCTACGGCAAAGGCACCGTAATGATGTTGAATGACCAAAAGGTGAGTGATGTTCCGGCTATTTCCACAGGATCGCTTGGCTTAGATATCGCACTTGGTATTGGTGGTTTGCCGCGCGGCCGTGTGACAGAGATTTATGGACCTGAATCATCCGGAAAAACAACGCTAACGCTCCATGCTATTGCCGAAGCGCAAAAGAAGGGTGGCTTGGCTGCCTTTATTGATGCAGAACACGCCTTTGACAAAAGCTATGCAGAGAAACTGGGCATTGATACTGAAAATCTCTTGATTTCTCAGCCAGACAATGGCGAGCAGGCGCTTGAAATTGCAGAACACTTGATTCGGTCGGGTGCGATCGACATTATCGTAATCGACTCTGTTGCCGCGTTGGTACCCAAGGCTGAATTAGAAGGCGAGATGGGCGAAAGTAAAATGGGTCTGCAAGCCAGATTGATGTCGCAAGCCCTTCGAAAATTAACGGGTACTATTTCAAAAACAGGATGCGCGTGTATCTTCATTAATCAGCTACGCGAAAAAATTGGTGTTATGTTTGGGAATCCTGAGACAACAACAGGCGGGAATGCGCTTAAGTTTTATGCTTCTGTTCGATTGGATATAAGACGAATTGGCCAGATCAAGGAAGATGCCGATAATATTACCGGAAACCGGGTAAAAGTCAAAGTGGTAAAAAACAAAGTGGCTCCTCCTTTTAAAGTAGTTGAATTTGATATTATGTACGGTAGAGGAATCTCTAAATCGGGAGAGATTATTGATTTGGGCGTAGAACTAAATGTGATCCAAAAATCTGGCTCTTGGTTTTCGTACAATGGCAATAAATTAGGTCAGGGCCGCGACTCTGTGAAACAATTGATTGAAGATAATCCGGAGATGATGGAAGAGCTCGAGAAAAAAATAAAAGAAAAAATTTCGGCTGGTGCAGATGTGAAGAAGGAAGAAGAATAGATAAATCCAAAAAGTTCAGGGTAGGCAGCCCTGAACTTTTCTCTTGACCAAAGTCCAATTTTTTTAACTGAGGGGTCCCTCCCAGTACTGCATCTGCGGAAACAAGCTTTTTAAATTGATTGGCTTTTCAAAAAGCCCAAAAACCGAAGATCCCGATCCGCTCATACTGGCATAAACCGCGCCCAGTTCATAAAGTTGATTTTTTATAACTCCGACTTCAGGATACTGTTTAAAAATAGATTCTTCAAAATCGTTTTCTAGTAATCCCTTCCATCGTGTAATGGGTAGTTGTAGTGCTTCTGCAAGTTGAATTTGCGGCTGTTTGGGCACAACTCCACTATACGCTTGTTGGGTGGAAACATGGATAGGAGGTTTAACCAAAATCAGCCAAAAACCTTTTAAGTTGATGTCTAGCTCACGTAATATCTCGCCTTTGCCAGATCCAATCTGAGGTTTGTCTTGTGTAAAGAATGAACAGTCGCTGCCCAGTTGCGCGGCATATTTTCTAAGTTGATCGGGCGTCAAAGACAACTCAAAAACATTGCTTAGCAACCGAAGAGTATATGCCGCGTCAGACGATCCTCCCCCCAATCCTGCACCAATAGGGATAATTTTGTGCAAATGGATTTTAACCGGCTCTATGTCAAAATCGCTTTTTAATAGGTTATAGGCTTTTAAACAAAGATTTTCCTCCGCTCTTCCGGGAATGGAATTACCAGAAAAAGTCAACTCTGTTTCTCTTGCCGGGATAACCTCTAAAATGTCAGTCCAAGGGATCGGGTAGAAGCACGTTTCAATATTGTGAAACCCATCTTGCCTTTTCGAAAGGATGTTTAGCCCTAAATTAATTTTACAAGGAGGAAATGCAATCATCTACAATTTCCAACGAATAACTACTTAGACAGCCGGTCGACCATTTGCTGCGTGATACCGGAGGATGAAAACCCGCCATCATGCATCAAATTTTGCATCGTCACCATTCGCGTAAAGTCAGAGAACATGACCGTTATATAATTCGCACAATCTTCAGCAGTTGCATTTCCGAGGGGTGACATCATCTGCGCAAAATCAAAAAATACATCAAAGCCGGAAATCCCCGCGCCTGCCGTGGTTCTCGTAGGTGATTGCGAGATCGTATTTACCCGTACCTTTTTGGCTGTGCCGTAACGTTGGCCGTAACTTCTGGCAACGGATTCTAACATGGCTTTTGCTTGTGCCATATCGGTATAATCAGGATACGCCCTTTGCGCGGCTATGTAACTCAATGCAACGACAGACGCCCACTCATTTAACGCGCCCAGTTTTTCGGAAGTCTGTAGTACTTTATGAAAGGAAAGGGCCGAGATATCAAGCGTTTTCAGGTACCAGTCGTAGTTCATATCCCCGTATGACTTTCCTTTTCGTATGTTGGGGCTCATGCCAATAGAATGCAGGACAAAATCCAATTTACCCCCCAAGACCTCCATAGATTTAGCAAAAAGATTGGTCAGATCTTGCTCCGAAGTAGCATCAGCCGGAATTACTTCAGCGTTGCAAGCAGCCGCTAATTCGTTGATTTTGCCCATTCTCATGGCAATAGGTGCATTGGTGAGTGTAAAAGATCCCCCCTCTTCCTTAATCTTTAGCGCGGTTTTCCATGCGATTGAATTCTCATCCAAAGCGCCAAAAATAATCCCACGTTTGCCCTTGAGTAAGCCGTTTGCCATATTGATTTCAGTTAAAACGAGTGCAATTATACAAAATCAAAACACTTCTAAGTTTAAGCAAATCAACAATTATCGATCAGATGTCTCCATTTTCTGATTCTAACAATGTAATTTTTCCTTGTGATTCACCCCAAGATCGAAAGATTCTGTTAACTTTGGATTACCTAAAAACCTCAACAAAAATATGGAGCATGAATTTGTACTTACCTGGGATCGATACATGGATTTTGGGACGGTAGCATCGATTGTTGGGGCTATCCTTATTTTCCTTTATCATAAATTTCGAGTACTTCAAATCAAAGACTATAAAGAGAAATATGACTACGTAAATCTCCACGAGGTACGTTATTTTTGGTATGCTATTTTAGGACTGATCTTCGCTGCCGCTTTTTATGCTAACTCTGTGGCCACTGAGCAGATTTTAACAAAAGGGGATCTTTGGTTTTGGGTACGGATTTTTATAACCATTTGCTTTGTCGTCATTTTCTATTTTGTCTTTTACAGCATGGTGAGAATCTACTATCCGCGTTACGTAGAAAAAAGACTTGTTAAACTACGCAATACACCTAGGATTTCGCCAGAGGGAAATGCGATGCGTAAGCTTGACGAATCAGAAGAAGATATTCATTTAGATGCAGGGCAAATTGCAGAAGAAGCAAACGTGCATTCAGTAGATTATGATGTGTGGTTAGATGATAAAACAGGTTACAAAAAGATTGAAAAATACGACAGTTATTTACATGCCGAAGAATGCAGCGAGTGTGGATTCTTTACACTCAAGATTGATAAAGAAGAGATTGAAGTCAAACCCACTGCTCATGAGACTGGTTTACTTTTAAAGCATTACAAATGCAGCTATTGCAATCACCGTGAAGCTAAAGAAGTGAAACTTGCGAAATTATCAACTAACGTGGCCTAACTGGGCAGATATTTTAAGTCTTAAAAGCCCCAGGTTAATGGGGCTTTTTCTTTAACGATTAAGCAAAATAAATTGAACCAAAGCCCTAGCTCTCCCATTGGAATTTTTGACAGCGGTATAGGGGGGCTGACCGTAGCGCATTCAATTCATCAGCAGTTGCCTCATGAGCAGATCATCTACTTTGGTGATACGGCACATCTTCCTTATGGGGATAAGTCAGAAGCAGCGATTCAGGCCTATTCAATAAAAATTGTTGATCTGTTGCTTGAAAGAGGATGTAAAGTAATTGTCATTGCTTGCAATTCGGCCAGTTCAGCAGCCTACGAATTATTGAAAGAATACGTGGGCTACCAAGCGCACATCATCAATGTGATTGACCCGATGGTAGAGCTAGTAGCTTCGACCTTAGCAGGCAAAAAAGTGGGCCTAATTGGTACCAAACGAACAGTTCAATCCGGCATTTACGCGAGGAAGATTAAAGAGATTAACCCTAAACAAGATATCTGCTCACTCGCCACACCGTTACTTGCACCGATGATCGAGGAGGGCTTTTTCAATAGTCAAATTAGCCACGAAATTATCGTCAACTACCTCTCAGATCAATTGCTAGCTTCAATTGACGCGCTCATCTTAGCCTGTACACACTACCCGTTGATCCACAAGGAGATCAACGATTTCTACCATAACAAAATCATCACATTAGATTCTGCCTCGGTCGTAACTAAAAAACTTTCAAACTATCTATCGGAGCAAAGTTTAATGAATGCAAGCGCGAAACCTGTTCACCATTTTATGGTCTCCGATTTTACTGAGTCCTTCGAGGCCTCGACCAGGATATTCTTTGGACACGAGATAAAACTTGATTGGTACCCATTGTGGAAATGAGCCTTTAAAATTCTTATGTAGGTTTTGACAAATAATTGTACATTTTATTTATTTGAAAAAATAGAAATTAGCGACCCGAACTAAATCATCATTAACGTGTCAAAACGCCTGTTTTTCTTTTTTACAATCTTTCTGATTTCAGTAACTGCCTCATACGGGCAATCAAAAGTTGACAGCCTGAATACGCTCTTGAACTCCGCAAAAAATGATTCAACAAGAGTCGGCATTTTGCTTCAATTGTCCTCCGAATACCAATTCATAGAGCTTACAAAGTCAGAAGAATTAGTTGATAACGCACTAAAAATTGCAGAAGCGGAAAATTTGTTGCCTTCCAGAGCGGAGGCCTACAAAGAAAAAGCATCTATCCAAAGTGTCAAGGGAGACTATAGCAGCGCAATCAAATATAATGACCAAGCGTTGGTATTATTTTTTCAATTAAAGGACAGCGCTGGTATTGCAAAATGCTATAACAACTTAGGTACGAATTATCACAGTCTCGGAAAATTTGATGAAGCTTACTTTTTTCATACCCAAAGCTACCGGATCGGAGATGCTATTGGCGACAAACTACAACTTGCAATTTCGCTTCATAATTTGGGCTCTGTTTTCAAAGAACTTGGTCAATATGATCGTGCTTTAGACTATTTCAAGTTATCGCTAAAGCGTAGTGAAGAAGTAAAAGATAACGAGGCACCCGCTTACTACTATAGCGAAATCGGGGATATGTATATCAAGAAAAAGCATTATGATTCCGCTTTGAGTGCGCTAAAGCTTTCTCTTTCATTTTCACGATCAATCAAATTGAGGATTAATGAATTGGAGCCAATAGTACTCATCAATATAGCTCGAACATACCTGTATAAAAAGGATCACAGCCTTGCGCTAAAATACTACGACAGCGCTTCGTCATTATTTAAAGTATCTGAGAATGCTTTTGTGCTGGCGAAAACCGACTTGGGTAGAGGACTCGTTTTTATGAACGAAAAGAAATACAAAGAAGCGCAATTGTTAATGGAAAAGAGTGCCGAAACAGCTCATCGACTTAATGCCTGGACGCTTGAAGTTGAATGTTACCAAGCACTTTCACGTCTTTTTGAAGAAATGGGAGACTTGAGAAAATCATTGATCTATTACAAACGTCACCAATCTGTGGAAGACAGTTTATTCAACCAGGGTATGCAGGCCAGGATTTTCCAAGATCAGATTCGTTTTGTAACCTCTTCAAAAGAAGAACAAATCATGGCTCTTACAAAGCAAGAACACCTTAATAAAGATCAAATTAGAAAACAAGAGCTTGTCCAAAATATCTTAGTCGTCACCACTGCGCTCTGCGGTGTTTTGCTGCTGTCTGTTTATCGAAGCGGGCAGCGCAGAATAAAAATCAATAAACTACTGCTGGAACATCAGGACGAAATAAAAAAACGCAGTCAGGAGCTCGAGCAACTCAATCAGGTTAAGGATAAATTCTTCTCGATCATTTCACATGATCTACGTTCACCGATCAACGCACTATCAGGAATTTTAGACCTGATGGCCAAAGACCAAATTTCTCCCACTGAATTTTCTACTCTCAATAAAGAATTGCGACTTCAATTTAATCATACCAAAACGCTTATCAATAATTTGCTCGACTGGACGTTGCTCCAAATGGACAAGCTAAAGATCCAAGTTGAAAAAATCGATTTACATGTTTTGGCAGATAACAACATTAAACTGCTGAGTTCGCTTCACTATAAAGAAATCAAAATTACAAACAAAGTCGCCCCGGTTAGCTTTGCTTTAGGTGACAGCAATATGATCAACCTCGTAGTCAGAAACTTACTGACCAACGCTATCAAATTCTCTGAGGCTGGGGACTTGATAGAAGTAGATGCAAAACTAGATGGAGAAAACTACATTGTTTCGGTGAAGGACTATGGAGTAGGCATAAGCCCAGAAGTTCAAAAAATTCTCTTTGAAAAGACAAGCGGCTATAGTACTCGGGGCACTGCCAACGAAAAGGGAACCGGCCTTGGGTTGATCCTGTGTAAAGAATTTGTGGAACGAAATGGCGGTAAAATATGGTTGGAGAGTGAACTCGGAAAAGGAAGCACGTTTTTCTTTACAATAAAAAAGGGAGCATAAGCATACTCCCTTTTCTTAAATTGGTGCTTGCTACTTAATTCGCTCGAATCGCTAGTACTGGATCAAGTCTTGCTGCCATCGCAGCGGGCACAATTCCCGCTACCAATCCAATCACGGAAGAAACGCCCAGACCTAACACAATATTTTTAACTGACAGTACCACTTGCAGACTTCCGAAAGGCGCCAGGGTTAGTAGCCAGACGAGAAACAACCCTGCTAACCCTCCAATCAAACTCAAGAAAACAGACTCGAACAAGAACTGAAAAAGAATAAAAAAGTTCTTCGCGCCCAATGATTTCTGCAATCCAATAATGCTTGTTCTTTCCTTCACGGACACAAACATAATGTTAGCAATCCCGAAGCCACCTACTAACATTGAAAATCCACCAATTACCCAGCCCGCAGTTCCTAGTACATCAAAGACGCCACTGATGGCCTTAGCCACTGCTTCGGGGCGATTCAATACAAAGTTATCTTTCTGAGTAGGCTTCAATCCACGCTTTACACGCATCGCTCCCCGCGCCTCATTTTCAAGTTCAACCAAACCGACATCATTGGTAAACCCTTTCAATCCTATATCTGAACCGTTTTCATACCATCTACCCGTGCCGGTCTGATACAATTTTCTAAATGAATCATAAGGTATAATGCAGCTAAAATCCCGGCTAGAATTGCCAATAAAACTTTCACCTTCTCTCTTTAACACGCCTACGATTACAAATCGAAGGTTCTTAATCTTCACATACTTGCCCACCGGATTTTCAAGTTTTGGAAATAAGGCTTGCGCAACTTCAAATCCTAAAATAACTACGCTGCGCCCACTTTCCACTTCGTCTGAAGTAAAGTATCTGCCGCGTTCCACATTGATTTCAAATAACTTGTCATAATCCAGCGAACTTCCCGTCAGCTTGATTTTATTGATAGACGTATTGTCTCCTTTTACCGTAATCTCATCTGTGTCAGCAAAAATGGAAACGGTCTCGCCATTCTTTAGGTTTGCCTTCAAAAACCGGTATTCGTTATAGGATGGGTTTGGCCTCTTGATGTAGTCCTTCCACCAATCTCTGCTATTTCCTCCGGTAAAGGGCCATTTACCAACATAGATCACATCACTCCCTAAAAAGTTAAGACTATCCCGAATATTCTTTTCCAATGAATCGACCAGCGTGAGTACGGCAATTATTGAAAATATCCCGATGGTAACTCCCAGAAGGGAAAGGATCGTACGTAACAAATTGGATTTGAGTGCCTTCCATGCAAATCCAAGGCTTTCCAGTATGAGTCGAAGTGTAAGCATGCGGTTTTAACGCTGGTTTATAGGTTTTGGATTAACAAAGTTCATTTTTATTTCAAGAACCAAACAAATCATTACTTTTGCAACCTCAAATTCCAGAATCTGGAACGTACCAGGTTTATAAAAAGCCCGTAAGCTTATGAAATTATCTGAATTCAAGTTCGATCTTCCCAACAGTTTAATTGCCAACCACCCAGCCGACAACAGAGACGAAGCCAGGATGATGGTGTTACACCGTAGCACTGGAAAAATTGAGCATAAAATTTTCAAAGACATTGTCAACTATTTTGATGACGGTGACGTGATGGTGGCCAACGATACGCTTGTTTTCCCCGCACGTTTGTATGGAAGAAAAGAAAAAACAGGTGCAAAGATCGAAGTATTCCTGCTTAGAGAATTGAACGCTGAGATGCATTTGTGGGATGTACTGGTAGACCCTGCACGCAAAATCCGGGTGGGCAATAAACTTTATTTTGGCGATGGTGACCTGGTGGCAGAAGTAATTGACAATACAACCTCTCGTGGACGTACCATTCGCTTCCTTTTTGATGGTGACTCTGTAGCTTTCGACAAAATCGTTGAGACGCTTGGAGAAACCCCGCTTCCCAAATATATCAAGCGCAAAGTTGAGCCTGCGGATAAAGAACGTTTTCAAACCATTTTCGCAAAAAATAAAGGAGCTGTATCAGCACCCACTGCTGGCATGCATTTTACCAAGCAACTGGTTAAACGCTTGCAGCTAAAAGGAGTTGACATGGCGTATATCACCATGCATATCGGGTTAGGTACTTTCCGTGCTGTCGATGTGGAAGATCTCACAAAACACAAAATGGATTCTGAGAATTTCATTGTGGGTACTGAGTCGGTGAAAATAGTGAATCAGGCATTGGATAACAAAAACAAAGTTTGCGCTATTGGAACAACCACTATGCGCACGCTAGAGTCGGCTGTTTCAGCTGGAAATCGTTTAAAAGAGCGCGAGGGCTGGACGGACAAATTCATTTTCCCACCCTACGAGTTTAAAATTTGCAGCGCGTTGGTGACTAACTTCCATCAGCCAGAGTCGACATTGCTAATGATGGCTGCCGCTTTTGGTGGTTTTGATTTAGTGATGAAAGCCTATGAAACTGCCAAAAAAGAAAAGTACAAGTTTTTAACCTATGGCGATGCCATGCTGATCGTTTAGGATCAACATAAAAAATAAACAGAAGCAGTTGGCAGTCAAAAGGCCAACTGCTTTTTTATGAGCTATTGCTGATTCTGCGTTTTAATAAGATAGACAAACAGGGAAAGAGCAATCGGATAAATCAAGGTGTAGCCAATGGTAGGTTTGATAAATCCAAGCAACAACGTAGCGGGCAATAGCAATAAAAAAATACCCCCTCCAATAATCAGCCCTTTTCGTGGCACGTTCGATCGGTAAATCTGGAGAAGCCGGTAAACTAAAAAAGTAATGATAGCTGCATTAAAGGCGAGCAAAATAATTCGAAGGAACAACATGGTCTTAGAATTTACTGTTAAAACTAAACAAGCTATTGGATTTTTCTACCTTCGTTGCTGGCAAATTACCTGACATCTTGAAACTTACAGAACACGCTCTTATTGTTGCCGGAGGCAAAGGTACACGAATAAAAAGTGTGCTCCCCAAACAGTTTATTGAACTTGCCGGCAAGCCCATTTTACTACATACACTCGAGGCATTTATTCGCTATTCTCCTACTATCCGGATCGTATTAGTACTGCCCGAAGATGATTTTGATATTTGGAGAGATATCAGCAAAAAATTTGAATTCAATTATCCAGTCACCTTACAAAAAGGGGGTGAAACGCGTTTTCAATCGGTTAAGAACGGGCTGCAGAATATAGCGGAGGGTTTAGTTGCTATACACGATGGTGTGCGGCCGCTGGTGAGTGAAGACATCATTGGTGCTTCCTTTCGATTGGCCGCGATACACAAATGTGCCATTGCTGCCGTGAGGCTTAAAGAATCTATTCGCATGACCGACCAGGATAATACCAAGGCAGTAGACCGGTCTCGTTTTCGTTTGATTCAAACACCGCAAACATTTCTGGTTGACCTGATTAAAAATGCCTACCAGCAAAAGGAAGACAATAGTTTCACAGACGATGCCAGCGTAGCTGAGCGTGCAGGCAATATCATATCATTGTTTGAAGGCAGCTATGAAAATATAAAAATCACAACGCAAGAAGATTTGATCGTGGCGAAGGCGCTGATGGAGGGGAGAGGTTAGAATTGCAATGTAACCTCGATATAGAGTATAAAAATTACTTACTATCTTTGGATAGCAGCATTAAAAAAGTTACTTCGATAACAATGAAACTACAAGTATTAGAAGATAGCAAAGGCAAGCAAACAGGTGTTTTTGTGCCAATAGAAGATTGGACATTGATTAAAAACAGTTATCCTGATATTGAAACCCTTGACCAGGATTTACCGCAATGGGAAAAGGATTTAATAGATAAAAGGTTGGAAGCCATTCAAAAAAATCCTCAACGTCTACGACCCATTAGCGAACTATTGGACGAACTAAACCGTAAGGTTTAATGGCTTACCAGCTTTTGTATTTCGATGAAGTACTAACTGATATACAGGAAGCAAAAGCATGGTACAAAGAAAAAAGAGACGGACTAGAAGATGAATTTGCTTTAGCCGTAGAAACAGCGTTAGAAAGAATATTGAAAATGCCAACAGGCTACTCAATTCGGTATAAAAATATTCGTATCATTCATACAAAGGTATTTCCTTATAACGTTCATTATTTTGTTAATGAAGCAGAGAAAAAGATAGCAATAACTGCTATTGTCCATAATAAAAGAAACCTCGATGTAGTTCGAAATAGGATTTCGCAGTACTAAAATCACCCCTGCTCTTGTTCGTGGAGACACAAAACCTGACTTTAGCGTTATGAAAACATTAAAATCACAACGCAAGAAGATTTGATTGTAGCGAAAGCGTTGATGGATGCGCAGGCTTAGTCTTTAGGAGTAGTAAATAGATTTTTAACGTATCTATCTTGAACAATGCTCTCTAAAATAAAAAAAGCCCCGACCAGCAGGGCTTCATTCTAAATTCTGAATTCGATATTCTAACTACTTCTCAATACTCGTCCTCGTTAAAGAAAAAGTCTTCTTTGGTGGGATAATCCGGCCAAATCTCTTCAATACTCTCGTAAGGCTGGCCATCGTCTTCTAATTCTTGCAAATTTTCTACGACTTCAAGCGGTGCGCCCGAGCGAATAGAAAAATCAATCAATTCATCTTTGGTGGCAGGCCATGGAGCATCTTCCAGATACGAAGCCAATTCAAGTGTCCAATACATAATGTGTTCCCCCTTTAATTTTCCGCAAAAATAGAATTAATTAGATCATTGACAAGAATCAACGGTCGATAGTTATTGATTCATAAAAGTAACCAAGTCGAAGCTCACATACATTAAAAGCAAACAATGGACTATTGAGGTAAAAAAGCCATATTTGCCGTTCAAAAACCTTTCTTTTATCCCATGGCAGACGAAAAAATAATTTTCTCGATGGCAGGCGTAAGCAAGATTTACCCGCCACAAAAGCAAGTTTTAAAAAATATCTACCTCGGCTTTTACTACGGTGCCAAAATTGGTGTACTCGGTTTGAACGGGTCAGGAAAGTCTTCTTTGCTGCGAATCATAGCGGGTATCGATAAGGAGTTTCAAGGTGAAGTTGTTTCAGATTTAAGTTTCAGCGTAGGACTGTTAGAGCAAGAACCTCAACTAGATAAATCAAAAACCGTACGCGAGGTTGTGGAAGAAGGCGTAAAAGAAACAGTTGCTTTGTTGAAAGAGTTTGAAGCCATCAACGAAAAATTTGCTGACCCGGAAATATTGGAAAATCCCGATAAGATGGACAAACTCATAGCCAGACAAGCAGAGGTGCAAGACAAACTAGATGCTGTGGATGCCTGGAGTTTGGATGCCAAGCTGGATCGAGCCATGGACGCTTTGCGTTGCCCTCCTTCAGATGCAAAAATCGAAGTCTTATCGGGAGGGGAAAAAAGACGAGTGGCTCTATGCCGACTATTGCTGCAAGAACCAGATGTTTTATTGCTCGATGAGCCCACCAACCACCTTGATGCTGAATCGGTGTATTGGCTAGAGCAACACCTTAAACAATACAAGGGAACCGTGATTGCTGTAACGCACGATCGTTACTTCTTAGACAATGTAGCGGGCTGGATATTGGAACTAGATCGTGGTGAAGGTATACCATGGAAGGGAAACTATTCTAGCTGGCTAGACCAAAAACAAAAGCGGTTAGCGCAAGAAGAAAAATCTGAATCAAAAAGACAAAAAGCGCTGGAGCGTGAGTTGGAGTGGGTTCGGATGAATCCCAAAGGTCGACATGCAAAAGGAAAGGCACGTTTGAGCAATTATGAAAAGCTAATCAGCGAGGATGCACGAGAAAAAGAAGAAAAATTAGAACTGTTTATCCCTCCAGGCCCACGACTTGGCAATAAAGTGATTGAAGCCAATGGAGTTTCAAAGGCATATGGAGATAAGTTACTCTATGAAAACTTAACATTTACACTACCTCCAGCGGGAATTGTTGGAATCATTGGGCCCAATGGCGCAGGTAAAACAACTTTATTCAAAATGATCACCGGTGCCGAAAAACCTGACTCTGGAACATTTGCGGTAGGTGAGACAGTGAAGTTCGCGTATGTAGACCAGGAGCATGATGATCTAAAGCCAGAGGATACAGTTTTCCAGGCAATCACTGGTGGTGGTGATTTGCTGATGGTGGGCGGTAAGGAAATAAATTCACGCGCCTATGTGAGCAAGTTCAACTTTAGTGGAACGGACCAATCGAAAAAAGTAAAAGAACTATCAGGGGGTATGCGTAACCGCGCCCATTTAGCTATCGCATTAAAGCAGGGAGGAAATCTTTTGCTACTCGATGAGCCAACAAACGATTTGGATATTAATACGCTTCGTTCGTTAGAAGAAGCGTTAGAAAATTTTGGTGGCTGTGCTGTAATCATTTCTCACGATCGTTGGTTTTTGGATCGAGTATGTACACACATCTTAGCCTTTGAAGGCGACTCGCAGGTATTCTGGTACGAGGGTACCTTCAGCGAATACGAAGAGAACAAGCGGAAACGTTTAGGAGATGAGCAGCCGAAGAGGATTAAGTATAAGAAGCTTGTTAAGTAATTTGAAAATTTGAAAATGAGTTAATTTGAAGATTTAAGCACAGTACCGAGCGGCAGGCCTAATTTTTCTGATACTTGTTGTTTACTTTATTTTCAAAGAGCTGGCTTAAATGCCTTTTTAAGCATGTATTTTGTCAACAAAACTTAGCTCGACATTTTGATAATTAAACCCCAAAGGCTTACTTTTGCCATCCAAATTCTTCCTTAGCTCAGCTGGTTAGAGCATCTGACTGTTAATCAGAGGGTCCCTGGTTCAAGTCCAGGAGGGAGAGCAAAACAAACGAAAATAAATGGGTCCTCCGTGATCCATTTTTTTATGCCTTTTTCAGTATACGTAATAAAAAGTGTCACCACTGGTAAGCTTTACACTGGGCAGACACAGCAATTGGACAAAAGGCTTTTGCAACACAACGATGGCTCAAGTCCATTTACCAAGAACCGGGGACCGTGGGTATTGATTTATGAAGAAAACTTCGCAACCCGCGCTGAGGCAATGGCAAGAGAGAAGTTTCTAAAAACAGGAAAAGGCCGTGAATTTTTGAAAAGCAAAATTGGCCAGAGCAACTGATCCGCCTAGGCGGAAGGGTCCCTGGTTCAAGTCCAGGAGGGAGAGCAAAAAGGCGCTGCGAAAGACAGTGCC
Source organism: Flammeovirgaceae bacterium (assembly GCA_021299455.1). Taxonomy (GTDB): domain Bacteria; phylum Bacteroidota; class Bacteroidia; order Cytophagales; family Cyclobacteriaceae; genus ELB16-189. The sequence continues at coordinate 34,562 of JAJTGQ010000037.1, forward strand.
TTTTTAGTTAATAGCCGGATGAACAGGGTAATGAGAAAACTAGGAGCTTTTATCATTATCTACTCATCGCTCGTGTCGTTGGCTTCTGCACATTGGCAAAGGGATTCCGTTGAAACCGACTTGATCGAGGTTTTATCAAAAAGCTTGAATATTTCCACCAAAGAAAAACCGCAAAAGCGTAAGGGGTTTTATTTTTCAATTGTTCCGGTGACCACCACATCAGGAGGCAAGAGAATCCTTGTGTCTTCCATCAACATTGCGTTCAGGCTTGGCAAAGAAGACTCCACTAATTTTTCAAGCATCTTTTTCCTTCCTTACACAAATTTTTCGGACAATATTGGGTTCGGTCTCAAATTAAATCTATTCACGAGCAAAAATATCTGGAATTTGCCCGGAGAAATACGTATCAGCAAAATTGGTCAGTTCACCTATGGGCTTGGCAGTCTTTCCACGGAAGCGCAACAAACCAATTTGCAATACAACAACCTACGGGTATACCTTAATGCAAACAGAAAGCTAGCCGGCAACTACTTTGCAGGAATGGGCTTTGACTACGATAATTACTATGACATTCAATCTACGCCTGCTGGCAACAACGAAAATCAATTTGAAAAGTATGGCATCGGAACTAATTCAAGTACAGCTGCCCTGGGCATCAACTTCAACCTATTGTACGACAACCGCAAAAACTCAATTAACCCAACTGACGGCTGGTATGCGGCTTTTATTTATCGGGTTAATCCGTTGACCACCAATGCCCAATGGACTTCTGTTTATTTCGATGCGCGAAGGTATTTTCGACTGCCATCTATTAAACGAAAAATCATGGCGCTGTCCGCCTTTTATTGGGGTACAGACGGGAAAGTACCTTACCTCAACTTGCCGGGCACACAATTGGAATTCACTGGACGTTCAGGGCGTGGTTATTCTGTCGGTCGCTTTCGCGGAAAACAAATGCTCTACTTAGAGGGCGAATACCGATTTGATATTTCTAAAAACGGATTGTGGGGAGGTGTTCTTTTTCTAAATGCACAATCATTATCTGATAGCGATAACAATTTCACGGCTATCAATCCGGCAGGCGGTTTTGGTGCACGAATAAAATTTAACAAAACATCGGAAACAAACCTTACACTCGACTTTGGTTTTGGCAAAGACTCCTTTGGTTTTTACATTGGCCTTGGCGAGTTTTTCTAACTAAGCATCTATTTTGCCACTTCAAAATAAAGAAAGCTGCTGATCTTTACTTTTAAAGAGCTGAGTGCTCCTTACCGCACCGTTAGCAGCCACAATTTGATAAACCTCCGTGGCAGAAGTTCGCGGTGCCACAATTACCTGAGTGCTACCCGCTACGCTTGAAAACAAACCTTCCACAATCTCGGGCCTATTGTTATTCTTTGAAAGATGTGAAAGGAACAAGTGACTCATAAAAAGTGGCCGATGCTTCAAAAATAGTTGCAAGGCTTCTTTATTGGATAAATGTCCAACTCCTCCACGAATTCTGTTTTTTAAATGCTGTGGGTATCCTCCGTTCTCCAACATATCTTCATCATAATTCGATTCAAGAAAGGCGGCATGGCATAACTGAAAACCTTTTGTCAAATGCTCGCATACTCTCCCAGAATCTGTGAATACTCCGACATTTACTCCACCGTGAGAAACAATAAAACTATGTGGATCGTTGGCGTCATGCAATTTCGGAAGCGCCACAACTGCCAAATCACCCACGTACACTGGCTCGTAAGCTGTAAAATGAACAGCCAAACATTCAGTCCACTCTAATGACTGATTTTTTCGCGTGGCTGATGTAATGTAGATGGGAATCTTGAACTTCTTGACAATCTTGTGCAGTCCGTTAATATGGTCGGAATGCTCATGCGTGATAAATATCGCTTTCACTTTCTGCATCGAAAGCTCGAGCTGCTTCATCCGTTGCTCCGTCTCTCTACACGAAATACCAGCATCTATCAGCACCGCTTCGTGTTTATTGCCAATGTAATAGCAATTACCGTTACTGCCTGAATTTAGTGAAGCTACCTGGAGTGACATTCTTCGAAGGTACAGTTTTCGTAGAAACTTACTTCTTAAATTTATTCATCAGTGCTGCCATCTTCTCTTCCATGCTTACCTCGCGCACTGGCTCTTTTGGTTTTGGCTTTGTCAATCCTTCGGACTTCATCGACTGATGACTACCCTCCTTTTTCGGAGAAGCATTAAACGGATCACTCTTCAACGATAATGCTATTCGTTTTCGCTGAACATCCACCTCCATCACCGTTACTTTTACTCTTTGTTGTACCGCCACCACTTGGTTTGCATCTTTCACGAAGCGATCTGCCAAATGACTCACATGGACCAACCCATCCTGATGAACACCTATATCAACGAATGCCCCAAAGTTAGTGACATTAGTGACGATACCAGGTAGCACCATTCCTACTTTAAGGTCTTTGATTTCATTAACTCCTTCCTGGAAAGCAAACGCCTCGAATTTCTCGCGCGGGTCACGCCCCGGTTTTTCCAATTCAGCAAGAATATCATTGAGTGTCGGGAGACCAACTGAATCACTCACATACTTTTTCAAATCCAACTTCTTTCGAAGATCACTGCTTGTCATTAAGTCACCAATCGTACATCCTAAATCGGTGGCAAATTTTTCAACTAACGCATACCTCTCCGGATGAACGGCACTGGTGTCCAATGGATTTTTTGCATCGCGGATACGCAAAAAACCAGCACATTGTTCAAACGCTTTCTCACCCAAGCGGGGAATCTGATGCAATTCTTTCCTTTCTTTAAATGGGCCATGTTGATTTCGATACTCAACAATACTTTTCGCCAATTGCGGACCAAGCCCGGATACGTAAGAAAGCAATTCCTTACTTGCCGTGTTCACCTCCACACCTACCGAGTTTACGCAACTCATCACCACATCATCCAAACCAGCTTTTAATTTTCCCTGATCTACATCATGCTGATATTGGCCAACACCAATAGACTTAGGATCAATCTTTACCAACTCGGCAAGCGGATCGGTGAGTCTTCGTCCAATGGAGACAGCACCACGCACTGTGAGATCGTGATTGGGAAATTCTTCGCGCGCCACTTCAGAAGCAGAATAAACCGAAGCTCCACTTTCATTTACCATGACTACCATAATATCAGTGGGCAAGCCTATTGATTTCACAAAACTCTCCGTCTCTCTGCTAGCCGTTCCATTTCCAATGGCAATAGCCTCTATTTTAAATCGATCGCAAAGGCCCAATACTATTGTAGCCGCCTGCGTGGTTTGGCGTTGCGGCTCCAGCGGATAAATAACGGTATCAAAAAGCAATTCGCCTTGAGCACCCAGACAAACCAGTTTAATTCCACTTCTAAAACCCGGATCCAAAGCAAGCACTCGTTTTTGACCTAGCGGTGAAGCGAGCAACAATTTTTTTAGATTGGCTGAAAATACTTTAATAGCTTCTGCATCTGCCTGCATTTTCGTTTCCAGTCGTAGCTCACTTTCCAATGTTGGCTTTAACAGTCTTTTGTAGCTGTCCTTAATGGCCAGTTTAACTTGTTCGCCAGCCGAAGTATTCGTTTTTACAAATTGATTTTCTAAATGTTGGATGACCAATTCTTCGGTGGGCGCTATGTCTAACATTACAAAACCTTCTTTCTCAGCTCTGCGCATGGCTAACAACCGATGAGAGGGTGTTTTTTTGATCGGTTCCTTCCAATCAAAATAGTCTTTGAATTTCTGTGCCTCTTCGCTTTCGGCTTTTGATTTTATGACGGTAGCGTGTATGCTGCCATCTTGCCAAAAAAGATCCCGAACATTTTTTCTAGCCTCGGGATTTTCGCTAATCCATTCGGCCATGATATCCCGGGCTCCATCAAGCGCTTCCTGCTGGTTGCCTACACCCAGCTCTAGGTTGATAAACTGCGAAGCCAATTCCTCGATGTTGACTACCTTTTGCTCAAAGATTTGATTGGCCAAAGGCTCTAGTCCTCGTTCCTTTGCTGCGGTAGCCTTTGTCTTTCGTTTTGGCTTGTAGGGTAAATAGATGTCTTCTACCTCAGCGAGTGTTTGTGCCTGCTCAATGGCCTTGATAAGTGCGGGCGTGAGTTTCTCTTGTTTTTCGATCGATTTCAAAACGGCCTCTTTCCGTTTATCTAACTCAGTAAGCTGTTCGTGCCGATCGCGAATCGCAGCCAACTGCACTTCATCCAGGCTGCCTGTTTGTTCTTTACGATAGCGTGCCATAAATGGAATGGTAGCACCTTCTGCGAGCAGCGCTATCACTACCTCTACTTGGTTGGGAGAAACACTTAACTCTGTTGCAATTTGTAGACTGTTTTTTTCCATTGAATGATACTATCCTTTTTTAAATAAACGGGGCTGCAAAAATAAGGAAGGAAAGGAAAGAGCAAAGTCCTGTTAAAGGGAAAGGCAAAATAGTTGAACAAAATGCCAAAAAAGAAAGGGGTTTGCTGAAAATACGTGGTTTTCCACGTTGACTTATGTTTGGAAATAAGACGACTTTTGGTTAATACTAAAAAGGTAGGGCGGCTAGTAAAAAACAACCCCGACAAGTCGGGGCTATTTTAAATGTTTTCACAACGGAATAATCCTTATTGTGATTTGCTTCAAATTGTGTAATTCAAAAGTAGCATAAAATATGGAAAACAAAAAAATTGTTGGCTTGGACGTAGGCACATCTTCAATAGGATGGGCAGTAATTAACGAAGCTGAAGGTCAGCAAACCAAAATCCTTGGAATAGGAAGCAGAATAATACCACTTGCTACGGATGAAAAGAGTGAGTTTGAATCGGGTAATGCTATCTCAAAGAATCAGAAAAGAACACTAAAGCGTACGCAACGAAAAGGATACGACCGTTATCAGTTAAGAAAGGAGAATCTTGGCAAACGGCTTATTGAATTAGGAATGATGCCTGATACTTCGCTGTTCGCATTAAGCGCATTAGAGTTGTATGGGTTGCGTGCCAAAGCGACCTATGAAAAAATTACGTTACCAGAAATTGGTAGGATATTATTTCATCTCAACCAGAAAAGAGGTTACAAAAGCAGCCGAAAGGATGAATCGAAAGACAAGAAAGAAACAGATTATGTAGCAGAAGTTAATTCGCGGCACGAAAAAATTAAACAAGATAAAATAACCATAGGGCAATATTTCTATTCTCGACTACAAAAAGATGAACGTTATAGAATCAAAGATCAAATCTTCCCAAGGGCTGCTTATATAGAAGAATTTAATGCGATTTGTTCGACCCAACAAGAATTCTATCCAGAAGTATTAATAGATAACACTATTCGGCAACTGCGTGACGAAATCATCTATTATCAACGCCCATTAAAATCGCAGAAAGGTCTTGTTTCCATTTGTGAATTTGAAGCCAAGTGGTTCAGGAATAAGGAGGGCAGAGAAGTACTCAGTGGGCCGAAAGTAACGCCCAGAAGTTCTCCGCTCTTTCAGGTCTCTAAGCTGTGGGAAACGATTAATAATATTTCTATTAATTCAAAACGAGGTGAGCCTTTTACCATTTCCATTGAAAAGAAAAAGGAACTCTTCAATTATTTGGATAACAATGAAAAATTATCCGAGGCAGAGTTATTCAAAATACTTGGTATAGGCAAAAATGAAGGGTACTACGGAAATAAGCAACTGGCCAAGGGACTTCAAGGTAATTTAACTAAAACAGCCATTGCTAAAGTATTGCAGGGCAGCAATCCGCTAGTGCAATTATTAACTTTCGATCTAACTGAGGAAAATTATCAACGCCTTGATATTGATTCAGGAGAATTAGCAGAGCGCATCCGTGTGAACGTTGATTTAGAACAGCAACCACTCTTTAAACTATGGCACGTACTCTACTCGATACCAGAAGAAAAAGATATTGTTAAAAAACTAGTTGCTGACTTTGACATACCAGAAGATTTAGCAAATCAACTAGCAAAACTAGACTTCACTAGAGGAGGTTTTAGCAACAAATCATCAAAAGCAACACGCCATATTTTGCCTTATCTTCAGCAAGGTGCAAAATACAGTGATGCAATGACATTAGCTGGCTATAGCCACTCTGACTCTTTAAGTAGGGCTGAAAATCTTATTCGGCCATTAAAAGATAAACTCAAGCTGCTCCCCAAAAATAGCTTAAGGCAGCCAGTAGTAGAGAAAATATTAAATCAATTGATCAATCTGGTCAATGCAATTATCGATAAATACGGTAAGCCAGATGAAATTAGAATTGAACTGGCGCGAGAACTAAAGCAAAGTTTGGATGAACGCAACACCGCATTTAAAAACAACAATAAAAGAGAAACTGAAAATAAAGGAATTGCTGAAAGGCTTCATAAAGAATATCATGTAAAGGCAAATAGAAGAAACATTGAAAAGTGGAGGTTATATGACCAAACAAACGGAAACTGTTTGTATTGTGGCAATAAAATTGAATTAGCCGATTTTTTGAATGGCGATGAATCTGATGTAGAACATATCATACCCAAGGCCAAACTATTTGACGACTCCTTTCAAAATAAAGTAATCAGCCACAGGCGATGTAACAAAGCCAAAGGAGATAGCACCGCTTATGATTATATGCTTACTCAATCCACAGAGCAGTTGAGCCGGTATGAAGAATCAGTGGCTCAACTTTTTAAGGATAGAAGAATTACTAAAGCAAAAAGGGATAAGCTATTGATGGCTGAAGCAAAAATACCGAGTGATTTTATTGCGCGGCAATTACGTGAAACGCAATACATAGCTCGAAAATCACGGGATATATTACAAGAGGTATGTCGCAACGTTTGGGCGACAAGTGGCAGCGTTACCGAAAAGCTGCGAAAACTATGGGGTTGGGAAGAAGCCCTCATGCATCTGCAACTCGATAAGTATAAAACAGCAGGAAAAACAGAATGGGTCGAATACGAAAGCAATGGCCAGACACATAAAAAAGAGCGAATCATTGGTTGGACAAAAAGAGATGACCATCGCCACCATGCCATTGATGCCCTTACCATTGCTTGCACACAGCAAGGGTTTATACAACGGATCAACACGCTTAACTCGAAGCATACGCGTAATGAAATGCTGGCCGAAGTAAAAGACCAAACTTATAGAGAAAAGCTAACCTTATTAGAAAAGTCACTCCTTAATAAAAGGCCATTTGATACTGCCAGTATTGAAAAGCACTTATCACAAGTTCTTATTTCATTTAAGTCAGGAAAAAAAGTAGCCGTCATTGGAAAGAGAAAAGTAAAAAAGAATGGAAAAAAAATAGTAAGGCAAGAAGGTATTGTTATCCCCAGAGGACCACTTAGCGAGGAGAGTGTCTATGGGAAAATAAAAGTTAGAAAATATGAAACTGTAAAACTTTCGCCTGCATTTGACAATGCAGAGGCCATCATCAACAAATCACACAAGGCATTAGTCAACAAACGGCTTGATGAATTTAACCAAGAGCCGGCAAAGGCATTTAAAGGATTAGCTAAAAACCCGATTTGGATAGATGCAAGCAAAACGCAAGCTCTAACTTCGGTTGATGTGATATCCTTTAAAGACGAGTATGTAATTAAGTACCCCATCGGTAACATTACGTTAAAAGACCTACCCTCAATTGTCGATAAACATATTCGTCAAGTAATTGAAAAAAGGCTCTCCCTCTATAATAACAATGCAAAAGAAGCCTTTAAAGATTTAGAGAATAACCCAGTATGGTTTAATGAAGAAAAAAGAATACCTATTAGAACTGTCCGTTGTTTCACAGGATTGGATGCAGTAGCTCCCGTAAAATTCAATGATGAAAGTAAAGCTGTTGGTTTCGTAAAGCCAGGCAACAACCATCACATAGCCATCTATCAAAATGAAGAACGTAAGAAACAAGAACACGTAGTTACTTTCTGGGATGCCGTAGAGAGGAAAATGAATAGAATACCTGTAGTAATCCGAAACCCAAAAGAAATTTGGGATATAGTGCTATCAAACAAAGAAAAATACTCCCAAGATTTCTTAGCAAAGCTTCCAGAAGATGGATGGACTTACACAACTAGTATTCAACAAAATGAAATGTTCGTTTTCAATTTAAGTAACGAGACCTTAGATGAAGCTATCCGAAACAAAGACAATGATTTGATTAGTAAAAATCTTTTTAGGGTAAGAAAGCTGACAGAGGGGGCATATTGGTTTAACCACCATCTTGAAACTGAACCCAAAGAAAGCGTGGAGGACAAGAAATTAGGAAAGTGTGTGCAGGCAAGCTTAACAAGCATGACAGGGATAAAAGTAAAGATTGACTGCCTTGGCAATATTTCAAGAGCTTAAAGCAAATTATCGAATGGCACCAAAGATGCTCTACCATCTCTACACCCACACCAATGGCTCTGAAAACCTCTTCTTCAGTGATGAGAACTTTCGATATTTTTTAAAACTATATAGAGTTTACAACGCGAGGCAAAGGCCTGACAGGTCTTCTCCGCGATGGCCATCAAGACCTGTCAGGTCTAGCCAGAATCCAGCAACTTGTTCTCAACTCTAAATCCGTTAATGAATAAAGTACCATGTTGCCCGGCAGAACCTACCATTTGTACACCCACGCCAACGGATCGGAAAACCTCTTCCGCTGTGATGAGAATTTCAGGTATTTTTTAAGACGATATAAAGAGTTTACAACGCGAAGCAAAGGCCTGACAGGTCTTCTCCGCGATGGCCATCAAGACCTATCAGGTCTAGCCAGAATCCAGCAACTTATTCTCACCTCTAAATCCGTTAATGAATAAAACACCATGTTGCCCGGCAGAACCTACCATTTGTACACCCACGCCATTGGCTCTGAAAACCTCTTCCGCAGCGATCAAAATTTTCGGTATTTTTTAAAACGATATAAAGAGTTTACAACGCGAGGCAAAGGCCTGACAGGTCTTCTCCGCGATTGCCATCAAGACCTGTCAGGTCTAGCCAGAATCCAGCAACTTATTCTCAACTCTAAATCCGTTAATTAATAAAACACCATGTTGCCTGGCAGAACCTACCACTTGTACACCCACGCCAACGGATCGGAAAACCTTTTCCGCTGCGATGAAAATTTTCGGTATTTTTTAAAGCGATATGAAGAATTTACGGGCCGTGTGGCCGATACGTTGGCCTGGTGCCTGATGCCCAACCACCTGCACCTGTTGGTAAAAATAAAAAGCGAAGCGGAGCTGGTGGGTTTTTTTAAGAGTAAAAATTTAGTGAAAGACCTGACAGGTCTTTTTCGCGATGGCCAACAAGACCTGTCAGGTCTGGAGGCGGAATTGGAGCTACAGCGCCTTACTATTTTACAATTCAGCCATCTCCTTAACGCCTACACCAAAGCATACAACAAAGTTTACCAGCGCAAAGGGTCGCTCTTCACAAGGGCTTTTAAACGCAAAGAAATTACCACCGACAGCTACTTTACCTCAATCATCCACTACATCCATCACAACCCGGCACATCATGGCTTTGTAGAAAAAATAGAAAGCTGGCCGTGGAGTTCATACCATGCACTTCTCTCGCAATCGCTTTCACCCATTCAACAAGAAGTAATTGATTGGTTTGGCAATCGCAAGCAATTCATTGAATTCCATCAACAGGCAGCACAACCGTTACCCGAAATAGCCCATGATTAAACGCACGCTGTACTTTGGCAACCCGGCCTATCTTAGCACTACACTTGATCAGCTTGTAGTCCGGCTGCCCACTATTGAAAAAAATGATGGTCTACCTGCAGGATTTAAAAAAGAAGCGGCAGCCACCATACCCATTGAAGACATTGGTGTAGTCATGCTCGATCATCAGCAGATCATCATTACTCAGGCGCTGATGGCCAAACTACTCGACAACAACGCAGCCATTATCACCTGCAACCCTACGCATCACCCTACCGGATTACTACTCAATTTAGAGGGACATTCATTGCAGAGCCAACGCTTTCAGGCACAGCTTGAAGCAACCGAGCCATTGAAAAAGCAATTATGGCAACAAACCATTCGGGCCAAAATTTTAAATCAGGCCGCCTTATTACGGTGGCGTGGGTATGAAACCACCAACATGGAACGCTGGGCCAATGAAGTAAAATCGGGCGACCCCGAAAACATGGAAGGCCGTGCAGCTGCATGGTATTGGGCGCATATTTTTAAAGGCATAAAGGCCTATCTCCCTTTTGATGAGGGAGCGTCCGCCAACAGTTTATCCAATTTTGTGCGTGACCCTGGCGGCCTGGCACCCAATCAACTGCTCAACTATACCTATGCTTTGTTGCGCGCCACCATGGCACGCTCGCTGGTGGGGTCGGGCTTGTTGCCAGTAATGGGCATCTTTCACCGCAACCAATACAACGCCTATTGTTTGGCAGATGACATTATGGAACCCTACCGACCTTTTGCCGATAGACTGGTGGTGCAACTGATAGAGGAAAACGGATTGGCAGAGGAGCTTACTCCAACTATTAAAAAAAAATTACTCGTTTTGCCTGCGCTGGATGTATGCCTCCAAGGCGAAACCAGTCCGTTGATGGTAGCTATGCAGCGCACAAGTGCTTCGCTGGCCAAATGCTTTTTGGGAGAAACAAGAAAAGTCATTTATCCTTCTTTGGAAGTTGGGACCTAGACGCTAAACGGGGGTGCAAGACTTGAGACGGGAGATACTAGCCGTAAGGCTTTAAAACCACAGATTAAGAGCCTTGCGACTTGGCAATTGCTACGATTTTGAAAACAGAGCGGCTAAATGCGTATCGAATTATGTGGATTATGGTGCTTTTTGATTTGCCCACCGAAACCAAGCAAGACAAAAAGAACTATACCGACTTTCGCAAAAAAATGCAGAAAGACGGCTTTACCATGTTTCAATTCAGCGCCTATTTGCGCCACTGCTCCAGCCGCGAGAATGCCGAAGTACATGTGAAGCGGATACAAAAAAATCTGCCGCCAAAGGGTCATGTAGGCATTTTAACAGTTACCGACAAGCAATTTGGCATGATGGAGATATTTTTTGGGCGAGAGAAGAAAGAAAAAGCCCCAATACCAGAACAGTTAGAACTGTTTTAGGCCGGGGCTTTTACCGATAGATTGCCACATTTTTTTTCCTTGTAATTTTCGTTGTAACTATCTGTGATAGAAAGAATTGCCCTAGGGTACTCTGTATGCAATCTATCAAAGAACACAATCTGAAAGCAAATCACAAC
>JAJTGQ010000120.1 GCA_021299455.1 Flammeovirgaceae bacterium
ATTATGCCGCTCCGCTCTTACTCGCTTAATCTCTTTAAAAATACTCTCCCCTGCCAATCGCTCAACTTTGCCGGTATCTTCAATTTTTAAATTCCAATGATCTAACTCGGTAACTATTCTCTCCAATGATTTTACATTTATCTTATCGGGCTGAAAGCATTTTAATAGATCCGCATTAAGAATGTACTCAAAGGTGGTTCGGTAGGCTTTTGGAATAGGGATGTCATTATTAGATAGTGCATTCACCAACGGGTAGTCTCTATTGTAGGTTCTACGAAGTGAACTTTCCAAATCTTCCATTCCCTGGTGGGAAATGGCATCAAGGATTTTTCGCTTCTCTTCTTTAAATAATGACCAGATCGAATACTTCTCCGATCCAAAATAGGTTTGCATAATGCTTATTACATCCGCCAAACGCCCTTCCTCGAATGCGTTCACCATTCGAAACTGCATCCCAAAGAAATTATCCAGTTCAATATCAAGCGAAAGGTTCCCTATCAGATCGTGCTTGCCAAGATAGATTACGGCAAACGCAAATTTCTTTTCAGAACGGGTTACCAACGACTGTACTTTGGTAATGCCCGTAACGAGCTTCTGCTCTCCCGCTTCCTTTTTTACAAAAAACTCATTGGTCGCTTTGTAATTGAATAGGGGCAAATTTTCCGGATCATCTTCAAAAATTGAAGACACCGCATAGTGCATTCCCACTCTTGTCAAATTGGTTTTTGAAGGCAATACGAGCTTGCGAAAAACGTTTCCACCATTTTCGTAAGTCGCGACATTACTTGGGGCCAACTCCAATCGTGTTAAAAATTCAGCCTCCAGGTCTTTTTCAGTAAGCTGCTTGGAAAGCTGAATTGCGCGACAAGCATATTGAATAACCTGCACGGTTTCAATACCCGAAATTTCATCAAAGAACCAGCCGCAGCTCGTGTACATCAGCATGGCATGGCGCTGCAACTCCATCAATCGCAAGGCTTTGTTCACATCAATCTGGTCGTTTAGTCCCTGCGATCGAATAAACTTGCTAACGTTTTCATCCGTACGTTTCAATACAACTTTTATGTATTCATTTCTTGCCTCCCATGGATCTTTAAAAAACTTACCAGCCTCAGATTCAAAGATCACAGACAGCGTATCCCTCAACCAGTCAAGCGCATCACGCAGCGGTTTTCGCCATGTTTGGGTATAGCCTGGTTTCCCTGAATTACATCCACAGTTTTCGCGCCAACGCTCCACGCCATGCACACAACTCCACGAACTATCTTCAATGATCTGGGCTTCTAACTCTGGCTCAAATTGGGCGGCATAAGAAGCGTAGTTGATTAAACTTACATCTTTATGTTTTTCAATAAAATCGAGGGCGAAAGCAAGTGCCATTTCCCCATGTTTATGATGGTGCCCATAGGTTTCTCCATCTGTAGCAATATGTACCAATTGATGCGAGTTGTCGCTTTGATCTAAGGAGTTGATCAATCGCTCCGCAAAACCTCGCCCATCGTTTAATAATCCGTTGAAGGCAACCGACTGGGAGATGTTTCCATCATAAAAAAACAATATGATAGTTTTACCCGAAGGTAAATTGCAACGGTATGACTTGCGTGTGTTGATGGTTTGATCATTCACACTTGTCCAATCCTTATCACCGATTCTTCGGATGGATTTTGCTTGACGAGGAGCCAGTACCGTAAATGAAATCCCCTGCTCTGCCAAAATCTCCAATGATTCTGTATCAACAGCCGTTTCTGCCAGCCACATACCTTCCGGTTTTCTGCTGAATCTCTTCTCGAAATCACGGATACCCCAGATCACTTGAGTCTCCTTATCTCTCCGATTGGCCAGCGGCATTATCATGTGATTAAATACCTGCGCCATCGCTGAACCATGTCCATCGAAACGTTCGATACTCTCTCGATCCGCTTCCAAAATGCCCTCGTATGTTTCTTTGTCATACACTTCCATCCAGGAGAGAAGTGTTGGTCCAAAGTTAAAGCTGATCCGAGCGTAGTTATTTGTAATGTTTTTTATCACACCTCCTACTTTATCCAGTATTCGCGAAGCGGTGTTGGGACCATAGCACTCTGCACTAATCCGTTCGTTCCAGTCGTGATAGGGATGTGCGCTATCTTGAATTTCAATCACCTCTAACCACGCGTTCTCGCGAGGTGGTTGGTAAAAATGACCATGTATACAGATAAATTTATTGGAAGTCACTCGTAAAATTAATTAGGTGAAAACAGTACAGAAAATGACGTCATTACTCAATCTAAATCGAATTCAGCCATTTCCTCATTGAGCTTTAAAATCGTCATTCCCAAGGGTGGCAGGGTGATGGCAACCGAATTATCCTTTCCGTGATACTTAACAGGCGTTGTGTACAGCAAGCCAGAGTTTAACACTCCACTCCCACCATACTTGCTGTCGTCTGAGTTAAATACTTCTTTCCAGGTGCCACGATAGGGTACCCCAATCCGATAAAGTTGTCGTGTGGCTGGTGTGAAATTACAAACCACCATCATCAACTCCTCTTTGCTATCCGCTTTCCGGATATAAACGATCACACTATTTTCACGATCTCCATAGTCTGACCATTCGAATCCTTTTCCATCGAATGAATATTTATAGAGCGCTGTTTCATTCTTGTAAAGAGCATTTAGATCTTTGGTTAGCTTGAGAATTCCTTGATGAGGCCCATAGTTCAACGCATCCCAGTCTATACTTCGATCATGATTCCATTCGGAGGTCTGGCCAAATTCGCCCCCCATAAAAACCAGCTTCGTGCCTGGATGAGTAAACATGTAAGAAAACATCAACCTCAGATTGGCAAACTTGCGCCATTCGTCACCAGGCATACGGCCTAGCAATGAACCTTTTCCGTGAACTACCTCGTCATGCGATAGCGGGAGCATGAAGTTTTCGGTAAAGGCGTAGATAATGCTAAACGTAATTTCGTCCTGATGATACTTACGATGTATAGGGTCTAACTTAAAATAGTGGAGCGTGTCATGCATCCATCCCATCATCCATTTTTGTCCAAATCCTAATCCTCCCAAATAAGTCGGCTTCGAAACACTAGGCCATGCAGTTGACTCTTCTGCAATTGTTACCGCATCAGGATGATTGGCATAAACCACTTCATTGAACTCCTTCAAGAACGAAATCGCTTCCAGGTTTTCGTTGCCACCATATTGATTGGGGATCCACTCTCCTGCTTTTCTCGAATAATCCAAATAGAGCATAGAGGCTACTGCATCAACACGCAGTCCGTCTGCATGGAAAACATCTATCCAAAATAAAGCATTGCTGATCAAGAACGATCGCACTTCGTTTCGCCCGTAGTTGTAAATGTAACTGCTCCAATCAGGATGAAATCCTTTTCGTGGATCAGCATGTTCATACAAGTTGGTTCCATCGAATTTATACAAACCATGTGCATCTCCCGGAAAATGTGAAGGCACCCAGTCCAAGATCACTCCTATTTCAGCTTTATGCAATGCATCAATGAATGCCATGAACTCTTGCGGATTTCCAAATCTGCTGGTCGGTGCAAAATAACCCGTCAGTTGATAGCCCCATGAGCCAAAAAACGGGTGCTCCATCACTGGCAGTAATTCGACATGCGTGTAGCCAGCTTCTTTCACATAATAGACCAGTTCATCGGCAAGCTCCTTGTAACTTAATGAACGATTTCCGTCCTCTAGTTTTCTTCGCCAACTTCCTAAATGCACTTCGTAAACGGAATAAGGTTTCGGTTTTCCTATCGACTTTTTCCGTTCATTCAACCATACGCTGTCTTTCCATTTGAATTCATGATCCCACACGATAGAAGCGGTGGCCGGAGCAATCTCGGCATAGAAAGCAAATGGGTCTGCTTTTTCTAAATACTCGCCTGTATTGGAATGGATTGCATATTTGTAGGCTTCACCTTTGCCGATGCCTGCGAAAAAACCTTCCCAGATTCCCGACTCATCCCAACGAGGAGTAAGTTTATGATCATTATTGTTCCAATGGTTAAAATTTCCAATTACAGAAACGGCTCTGGCGTTAGGCGCCCAAACCGCGAAGTAGGTACCGGACTGATCTTTGAAGGTGGCCAGGTGGGCACCCAGCTTTTCATATAACTTAAAGTGTTTGCCAGATCTGAACAAATGAATGTCAAAATCAGTCAATAAACTGAAGTGTTTCGGTTTTTCAGTCTTGCTTTTTGATGCTACTTTTTTGCTCATAAAATTGGATTTAACACTATTTCTTTTTCTTGCTTAATTCTTTCGCTTCCAGATACCTTCGCATCTGATAGCGAATACCTCGCAGTGGAATATTTACCCAATCCGGGCGGCCGTTTAATTCATAGCCTAATTCATAGACCGCCTTTTCTAACAGGTACGTTCGAATTAATATCTCACCCTCCGGTGAAAGAGATTTTCCCATTCCCATTTTTTCGAGATAGGCGCCCAGATAAAAACGACTAACATAATGCTGCCACTGCTCGGCCCACTGCTCTAAAAATTCAATGTCTTTTTCTCTATAGTTTTCGTTGAGTAGAATTTTTCCAAAGGCAGCATAATGAAATGAGCGCATCATGCCAGCAACGTCTTTCAGCGGACTCTTTTTAAGTCTTCGTTCACTAAAACTAAATCCCGGTTCGCCTTCAAAATCAATGATAATAAAATCTTTGCCTGTAAAAAGTACCTGCCCCAAATGGTAATCTCCATGGATACGGGTTTTTATCGCGTTAATTCTGGTTTGATAAATAAGGCTAAAGCATTCCAAAATGGTGTCTTCCATTTCCAATACTTCTTTACCTAATTTTTGCGTCTCAAGATCTAACTTGGGCATTGTTTGCTCTAAAAGTTTAAATCGATCGCGCAATAACTTTCGCAAGGTTGAGTAAAGAGAACGTTGGTAGTTTGCAGTGAAGTACTCCGGAGAAAAGGCAGGCGTCACACTGTCGGAAGCGAGCGCCAAATGCATTTCGGCAGTTCGCTGACCCAGCCGTACTACTCTCTCATAAAACCCTCGCCCGATAAACTCTTGTATCAATTCCGGAGCTTCCTCAAACTTAATTGCGTCCCTGTTGATTAACTTGGGCAACTTTTCTTTTTTTGCTTTTGCAATTACTCGTTCGTAAAAACGGCCTACTGAATCAATAGTCATTACCCATGAATCTCCTTGATTCTCTACTTTCTCTTGCAAGAGTCCAAACACCGTTGTCTTCCCTTCATTGTCGCGATACTCGATGCTTCCTGCATACTTTGGCGCGTTTCTAAAATTTGTGTTTTCTGAAAGGAACCTAACAATTTCCAAATCCGGATTTATTTCGTTCTCGATCTTGCGATAGAATTTGAAAAAGAACTGATCATTGTAAATAATGGCGGTGTTGCTCTGATCTGCTTTCAAAATTTTTGATTCTATCTTGTCGGCATTCAGTTTGGTATAGATGCTTGAGTTAAATTCGAGCGTGCCGCCCTCGTCTTTGATTCTTACTTTGCGATCCATACTTCCGAACAAGAAATCGCGGAACGTACGGTCGTAGCTGCTATCTAATATAAACCCGGCTTTACCCTGTATCTCGGCTCTGCTGATTACGCTCTGAGCAGTGTACTCTACCTTGTCAAACATGCTGTCTGTAGGAACAAAACACATCGGCAAAAAATACAATTCCGGCAAGCGTTGCACATAGTCAACTTGAATAATGGTCATAAAATGAGTTTCCCCATCCACCTTCACCGGTATAACTTTGTGGATGTTCATCTTGCTGATGACCTTCGCTTTGCCGCCAAACCAACGGCATTTCTTCATGAACGGTTGTAAAATTTTTCGTTCAAGTACTCTTACCTCATTGTAATTATTAAACAGCTTCTCCCAAGAGATGTCCGTCTCGAATAGAAATAATTCAGTACTGGTGTTAGATACATTTTTCTTTTCCGACACATCTGCCTGAAACCAAAAGTAACCGTAGGGGCCAATGGTAATCGGATATTCGCCATCCCCCACATTCAAAAATCTGTTTTGGCTAAAAACCTCGGTAACGTCACAATCCTTATAATCGGAAAGGTTAAGCGTGGTCGCTTGGGAGAACTGGGACAAATTCGCAACCACAATGATTTTTTGATCTTGATAGGTCCTTGCAAAAGATAGAACCTTCGCATTGGAACTCTCAATAAATTTTAAATCACCGCGCCCGAATACGTTTAATCGCTTGCGCATGGCCAGCACATTTTTCACCCACCACACTAGTGAGGAAGGATTTTCTTCTAACGTAGCAACATTAAGCGATTCATAACGATAAACGGGATCAGTGATTACCGGCAAGAATAGTCGCTGTGGGTTGGCGTCTGAGAACCCTGCATTGATGTTAACATTCCACTGCATCGGTGTTCGCACTCCAAATCGATCGCCCAAGTAGACATTATCACCCATACCAATCTCATCGCCATAGTATAAAACAGGAGTGCCCGGCAACGAAAACATAATCGTGTAGAGCAATTCTATTTTGCGTCTATCATTATTAAGCAAAGGTGCAAGTCGCCTTCGGATACCTGCATTGTGTTTTGTATTTGGATCTTTTGCGTACGCTTTAAACAGGTAGTCTTTTTCCTCTTCGGTCACCATATCCAGACCAATCTCATCATGGTTTCTTAAAAAAAGAGCCCACTGACTATTGGGTGGTGTTTGAGGTGTCTGTTCAATGATATCAATGATCGGATAACTATCTTCTGTACGTAAGCCAAGAAATAGCCGAGGCATCAATGGGTAATTAAAGCTCATGTGACACTCTTGGCCTTCCCCAAAGTATTGCGCAGCATCCTCAGGCCATAGGTTTGCTTCAGCGATTAGTACACGATCTTCGTAATGCTTGTCGATGTGCAAGCGCAGACGTTTTAGAAAGGCATGCGTTTGCGGGAGGTTCTCACAATTTGTTCCTTCCTCTTCAAATAAAAATGGTACTGAGGGCAACCGAAATCCATCTACGCCCATCTTCATCCAAAAATCAACCACCTTAATCATTTCCAACTGCACTTCCGGATTATCAAAATTTAACTCTGGTTGGTGCCTATAGAAACGATGCCAGAAGTAGGCTTTTGCTTCATTGTCCCACGCCCAGTTAGAAGCTTCATCATCTTGAAACATGATGCGTGCTTCTTTGTACTTATCGGTCGTATCGCTCCAAACGTAGTAATCTTTGTATTTCGAACCCGATCGTGCCTTTCTCGACTTCTGAAACCATGGATGCTGATCGGATGTATGATTCAATATCAGCTCAGTGATAACTTTGAGTCCCCTGCGATGGGCCTCTTTCAAAAATAATTTGAAGTCTGCCAGCGTGCCATAGTCCGGATGAATATCACAGTACTCGCTTACATCGAAGCCATCATCCTTCAACGGAGAAGGAAAGAACGGCAAGAGCCAAATGGTGTTTATGCCAAGATCCTCAAGGTAATCGAGCTTTTGAACAAGGCCTGGAAAATCACCAATACCGTCACTATTACTATCATAAAATGCCCTGACGCTCAGCTCATAAATGATGGCATCTTTAAACCAAAGCGGATTGTTTTTTCCAGTCGGCATACATTACATGTTTGACTCGTGAATTTCCAGCTGCATTACATGAAAAGGGATTTTGTTCGGGTTCAGCTCCACAAAATTCCACTCTTGTGTCCATGTATAATATTCGCCAGTGATGAGGTCTTTCAATTTTAGATTGATCTTATCACCGAGTCTGAGACGCGCTTTTGGTAGTTGCACGTAACCAGATTGTTTTCCATTTGGATCTAAGTTGACCACGATTAAAATGATGTTCGACAAGTCATCGGTGGCTTTTATATACGCTATCAATTGATCGTTTTCGATTGGGCAGAACTGCATATTCCAGGTAGATTGAAGTGCCGAATTTTCTTTTCGCACTTTGTTCAGCAAGCTCATGATATCGGTCATTCTATTGGTTCTTTTCCAATCGTAATGACGCACTTCATATTTTTCAGAATTATAGTATTCTTCTTTGCCTTCTATCGGCATGTTTTCCAGAAATTCGTAGGATGGTCCGTAAACGCCATAGTTAGAAGAAAGCGTAGCTGCAAGGGCGTAGCGAAACAAAAAGCTATTCTCTCCCTTCATCTGTAAATGATAGGGCAGAATATCAGGCGTATTGGGCCAGAAGTTCGGGCGGAAATAATTTCTTGACGGTCCATAAACTAAATCATTCATGTACTCAATGATTTCAGCTTTACTAACTCGCCAGGTGAAATAAGTATACGATTGAGTAAACCCAACTTTCGCCAACGAGGCCATAATCCTTGGCCGTGTGAATGCCTCCGCAAGAAAGATAATATCAGGATGTACTTTTTGCACCTCGATGATTACCCAATGCCAAAATGGA
>JAJTGQ010000047.1 GCA_021299455.1 Flammeovirgaceae bacterium
AAAAATGGAAATGCAAGGGGAACCCGTGACGTTATCCAATATTGAATCAACTGTTAAGAAAAGTTTAAACGAAAAAGAGGAGGAAGAAAGCACCCTTGCAAAGATCGTTCTGTTTCCCTTCCGGTTGATGGCTACGTTCATTACTGCATTGGGCAAGATTTTAGGGCCGCTTGTAAACGTACTGGTAGAGTTTATTCGTGTCGTCTTCGGACTAGCCATCTTTTTTATTGGGTTAGCGCTGCTGATCAGCATCATAATAACAGGTGGAATTTTGTTAGGCTTTTTCACCACCGCTATTCTACCCGACTATTGGGGCGGAGGTGAAATACAAGGCTTAAGCTTGCCTACCCAAGCAATTAGAAACACATTTCCAGTTTGGAGCATGGTGGCTGCGTTTACAGTTGTCTTGATCCCAAGCTTAGCCATATTACTTTCAGGGAGCTCCATCCTAGCGAAACGTTCCCTTGTGAATCAACCCGTGAGTTGGGTAATGCTGGGACTTTTTGTGACGAGCATACTGGTCTTGAGTTTCACCGTTCCGAAAATGGTTTATTCGTTTAAAGAGGAAGGCGAGTTTAAAGTAGAAAAAACCTTTGCACTTAATGGAAAAACACCCATTCTCAAACTCAAGGAAGTTGGAATGGACAACTACAATGTCACAGAATTAAACTTGAAAGGCTATGAAGGCTCTGAATTAAAACTAGTGCAGCGATTTAAATCACAAGGATTCTCACGAAAAAACGGTTCGGAGAATGCACAAATGGTCACCTACGCGGTGTTAGAACAAGATAGCACACTACTGTTCGACTCAAATATCTCATTCAAAAAGGATGCGAAGTTTCGTGCGCAGCGTTTGGAGATGGATTTATTTATTCCCTACGGCCAAACATTTTTGGTTGACGAAGATCTGTGGCGGATTATTGAAAATGATTACCGCGACTACGATGGCTACAGAGATTCAAACATGAATAAGATTTGGAAAATGACAGACCATGGCTTTGAATGCACCAACTGCAGTGAACCCACCGAAACCAAACAACTTCAACTCAACGATCAGTATGGATTTAAAGATTTTAACGAAATCGAGATGACCGGGATTTTTGACCTTGTCATCGCTCGTGGGGACGCCTTCTCTGTACAACTGGATGGACCGCAAAAGGAGAAAAGAAAGTACGAGGTTGACGCTACGGGAGAAACGCTGGACATTCGGTATCGCTCGCGCAGCAATACTTTTTGGGAGAAGGGTTTTGATCTGGAGGATCGCGTTAAAATCAATATCACGTTACCCCATTTAACCAAACTCAAAATCAAAGGAGCTGGGCAATTCAGAATTCGTGGATTTGATGAAGAAGAAATGGATATCACCTTACTTGGCGCCATGACAGGCGATGCGGATCTTCGCGTGCGTAGTCTTACTCTAGACTTAGCTGGACCAATGGTGCTTCAACTAGATGGAGAGGGTCATTTTTTAGATGCCGAAGTCAAAAAGCTCTCCCAACTAAAGGCGGGGCAATATCAAGTGGAGGATGCGGTAATCGAAGCGAGGGGGATGGGCCGGGCGCGGGTCAATGCCTCTCGGACGGTTGATATTGATACCGATGCCGTCAGTTCCGTCAAGTATACTGGCGAACCGAGAGTAACCAGAAGAGATTAGTTAATCAAAGCGATAAGTTGAATCGGTTATAAGCTTGATTTAGAGTAAACACCTACTCTAAATCAAGCTTTTTCTTTACATTTCAGAAACCAATCTGTATGGATGTAAAGATCAAATTTTTGGGTGCAGCCCGCAGCGTGACAGGTTCAAAGTATTTTCTTGAAATCGGTCACCAAAAAATATTGGTCGACTGCGGAATGTTCCAAGGGAAAAAAGAATTGCGACTTCGCAACTGGGATCCATTGCCGATCAATCCCGCTGACATCGAGATAGTGGTGATTACACATGCCCATATTGATCATATCGGCTACCTGCCGCGGCTTGTTAAGGATGGCTTTAATGGTAAAATAATTTGCACACCTGCCACCGAAGATTTGATGAAAATCATGTTGTTGGACGCAGCCAAATTACAGGAGGAAGAAGCGCTCTTTGCGTTGAAAAAAGGCTATTCAAAACATGAAAAACCACAACCCCTTTTTTCGACAGAAGATGTTAAGTTAGTACTGATGTTGATTGACAGCCATCCGCTACACCAAGAAATTTCACTTAGCCCAACAACTTCTATCCAGTTTTTTAATGCAGGGCACATTCTTGGTTCTGCGTTTGTAGCCATGACGCTAAAAGGCGAACGCGAAACCAAAAAAATGTTATTCTCCGGAGATCTGGGACGTTACGAAGATCCAGTTATGTACGCTCCAGAACCTGCAGTTGATGCCGATGTAGTATTCATCGAATCCACCTATGGGAATCGGGTTAATCCTCAGGTAGATGTAGAAGAACAGCTCACGGCCATCGTTCAAGAAGCATGCGATGCCAATGGTGCACTGGTTGTTCCGGCATTTGCGTTGGGGCGCACACAAACGTTAATTTACTATTTCCATCTATTGATGGAACAAGGAAGCATCCCCACCCTACCCATTTATATCGATAGCCCGATGGCGATCAACGTAACTGATTTGTATGAGCGCCACGGGGACTTACATAAAATAAAAATCACAAAACAAGTATCACAATTATTGAGCATTTTTGATTCGCCACAAATTCATTTTTGCCACACGCGAGAAAGTTCACAAGCATTGAACGATATTAAGAAACCATTGATCATCATTTCGGCCAGTGGCATGGCAACAGGCGGGCGGATTTTGCATCATTTGACGCATCGCCTTCCTCGGCAGTCTGATACAGTTTTACTAGCAGGCTACCAGGCGGAGGGGTCGCGTGGTCGTAGGCTATTGGAAGGTGAAAAAACGATCCGCATTTTTGGAGAGGACATTCCGGTTAACTGCCGCGTTAGAGAGGTATATGGGCTGTCGGCACATGCAGACCAGACTGAATTGATCCGGTGGCTCAGTACTATCAAAAAAAGCCCCAAGTTTACATTTGTGACACATGGCGAGTTAGAAAGTGCTACAGCATTTTCTTCCCTTATCGAAACCCAGCTTAAATGGAAAACAATGATACCTGATTACCTCCAATCAATGACACTCTTTGAAGGCATATAGGACTAAGAACAAAAACTATGACAAACAGATTGTATTCGCTTGATGTTTTTCGGGGGATCACTGTTGCCGCGATGATCCTCGTCAACAACCCTGGTAGTTGGAATAGTGTTTACCCTCCTCTGCTTCATGCCAAATGGCATGGCTGCACACCTACAGATTTAATATTTCCATTCTTTCTTTTCATTGTTGGCGTCTCTATTCACTTTGCCTATCAACCCAAGTTGAACGAAGGGCTTACAAAAAAGAATGTTTCCAAAATTCTTCGTAGAACAGTAATCATTTTCTTGTTGGGCATGATGTTGGCATTAGTGCCAACATTCAATTTCTCTTCGGTAAGGATTCCAGGAGTGTTGCAGCGCATCAGTTTAGTTTTTTTATTTTGCTCACTGATCTATTTCAAAACCAATTGGCTTTCGCAGATTCGCGTGGCCTTAGTTTTATTGGTAGGTTATTTTGTGTTGATGACCATGGTACCGGTGCCGGGCGTTGGTGAGGCTAACCTCGAACCCGAAACAAACATTGGTGCGTGGTTGGATCGGTTGCTGCTGGAAGGCCACCTATGGTCGCAAAGTAAAACGTGGGACCCCGAAGGGATTGTAAGTACGATCCCCGCAATAGCCACAGGATTAATTGGAATGTTAACGGGTCAACTTTTTTCAAGGTTTGAGCAACCTGCTGAGAAAGTAACCTGGCTGCTTTTTACAGGAGCTCTTTTAATTGTGGCGGGGTTAGCCTGGGGACTTATCTTCCCAATTAATAAAGCCTTGTGGACAAGCAGTTATGTGCTTTACACGGGCGGAATCGCCATGCAATTCTTGGCTGCTTGTTACTGGCTCATTGATGTGCAGGGGGTTAAAAAATGGTCTACACCTTTTATCTACTACGGCATGAACGCGATTTTCGTTTTTGTAGCATCGGGCTTTTTGGTGAAGCTGTTAACGCGTATTAAAATGGGAGAAGGTGAGAGCGAACCATCCTTGTGGTCCTACTTATACGAAAATCTATATGCCAGTTGGCTCACTCCGATGAATGCCTCTTTGGGCTTTGCATTCACCCTTATTCTCTTCTTTCTGGTCATCCTTTGGCAAATGTATCAACGGAAGATTTTTGTGAAAGTCTGAAATCCTCTGACAGGCGAAAAAGCGCTCTTCCGAGCGATTAAGGCAGAATCTACCTCGTCAGATTCAGCCAAATGCGTATTTATTTATAAATCCATGCAACCCCTTTGCGCGTATAAGCATCTTGTTACTGAATTTGCTTAAATGACTTTACAGATTTACCGAGCGAAAGAAAAAGATTGGATAGAAGGCTGCAAACGGCAAAACCGGGACGCACAGCATGCCCTCTACTCCTTTTTCTCCGGTAAAATGTATGCCCTTTGCTGCCGATACATTAAAGACAAAATGGAAGCGGAGGATGTATTGGTTATGGCCTTTACCAAAATTTTTGAACGGATCGATCAGTACAAAAATGTGGGAAGCTTTGAAGGCTGGATCAGAAGGGTTATGGTAAATGAATCGTTGAGTTATTTGCGCAAGACTAAAAACATGTATTTGGAAATGGACATTGCCGCTGCAGATCGTGAACCTGACTATAGCAGAGCAGAAAGCGATTTAGAGGCTGCGGATTTACTGAAGATGATTGGCGATTTGCCCACCGGTTATCGAGTAGTGTTTAACCTGTATGCAGTAGATGGATTTTCGCATCAGGAGATTGCAGAACAACTAGGCATTAGTGAAAATACCTCCAAATCACAATTGAGCCGAGCGAGGGCACTTCTGCAAAAAAGACTTGTACAAGCCGACCAACGGCTAGAACAAAAAATGAGCTAATATGGAAAACAGGGTAGACGAACTTTTCAAAAATAAGCTGGAGCACTACGCTTCTTCTCCACCTTTAGGCGCTTGGGCGCGAATTGAGGCCAGCTTGGTAAAAAAAAATAGCCCATTGGTTGTTTGGCGTCTTGCGGCTGCATTGTTGCTGATGGGTTGTTTACTTACTGCTCTTTATTGGGCAACACGCGATAACGATTTGAATCGTAACTCGAGTATTATTCAAATAATAGAACCCGTGCAATTAGCTCCCACTGAAACTGAGAAGCCCACGATAAAAGTTGAAGAGAAAAAAACAACAACTAAAATTGACCGGACTACCGTGAACCAAACGAACCGGGTTATACTACAGGTCGTTGATGTAGAAGTTGACCCGACAGTAATGCTAACCGCAACTGCAGAGACCGTAGAGCCCACAGCCAACGAGGTGACCATCCCGTCTACCACATCAACACTGGCGGTTGCTCAGACTGAAAAACCAATTGTTCTAGAGATTACGCTTGCACCGATTGAAACTATTGTAACAGCTCAGGTAGAAGAAAAAAATAGCGGACTAAAGAAATTCTTCATCAAAGCTAAAGAGCTAAAGAACGGAGAAAGTGGTATCAACTTAGCCGACTTTGCAAACCGGCTTTTTGCTTCCAATCATAAACAAGATCAAGACAAAAACAACCTCAATTAAAAAACGACTTTCATGAGAAAAATACTAATTATATATGCCCTAATCGTGACGTGTAGCGTCATGGCAACAGCACAAAAAAAGGCCGATACAGTAGTGATCAAGGTGGGCGAATCCAGCAAAGTGATTTTTGCCATTCAAGACAAGAAAGACCTGGAGACATTGAAACACTACAACTTTCAATCATTGATGAACGATATGATTGCCAAACTTGAGAAGAGAGACTCAACGCAATTAGCACAACCTTCTTCGGCTTACCTTAAAGACACAGTTGCAGAAACAACTACTTCAGGAAGTCAAATCGAATCGGTGGAGGAGTGGCCTTCCGAAGAAGATAGAAGACGTTACCGTGAAAGCGGTAGAGGTCGCGCGTACAACGACCGTGATCACAGCTACAATTATGTAAGCTCCCGATCGCGCAACAGATCGGGACGAAGAACCTACAGTTCTTTCAACATCGACCTGGGCACCAACAATTTTTTGGAAGGCGGAAAATTCCCTGCCGATGCAAATGCAGTGTACACGGTACGTCCTTGGGGTAGTTGGTATGTGGGGCTAAACTCCATCCAACGTACGCGCATGGCCAATAAACTTTTCTTAGAATGGGGAGGTGGGGTCAGTTGGTATAATTTCAAGTTTCAAAACGACAGGACGCTTTTGACAAAAGATGATACGCAGGCCTATTTTAGTTTCGATACCCGCACCGATCTCGATTTTAAAAAGAGCAAGCTGACTGTGGTCTATGTGAATTTCTCAATGGTACCCGTCATCGATTTTGGGGGCAATAGCAAAAAGCCAGGTCTCTTCAGTGGTCGCATGTCAAGAGGCTTTCGCATGGGACTAGGGCCTTATGTCGGCTACCGAATTGACAGCTACACCAAACAAGTATATGTACAAAATGGTGATGATAAGGTGGAACGTCATCACGACCCTTACTATCTCAACAACATTCGGTATGGTGCGCGACTGCAATTTGGATTTAGAGGAACCGATCTCTTCTTCAACTACGATTTAAATGATCTTTTTGTGAAAGACAAAGCTCCTCAGTTGAATGCATTTACTTTCGGAATTACGTTGTAATTAATCGCTTACAAATAGAGATCCATCATTGATGTCTTACGCGGATTAAATCAGAGCCACGAATGCACAAATAAACACGAATAAACCCAAGAACGCATTCGTGTAGTTTGTGTGATTCGTGGCAAGTTTAATCACGTGGTGTAATTCTTGTTTATCACTTTTTACTTAAACGCCTCCCCTTTCGTTAATACCATCTGCTCTTCATCGCCACGCAACTTTAGGTCTTTGCTTACCCTCCGCGGACTCGGCCATTGAAGCACCAACCAAATTACCAATCCTAAGAAGTAGATAGCAAACCATTCGCTGCCAGTCAAAAACAAACCGGCCGCCATAAACAGCGAAGTCGCCACGATGGCAGAAAGTCGGATCACAGCAACTGAAAAATATTTCTCCAGGCGCACACCGAGACTGATCTCTTTGTTGAGCAATGAAAATTTTTTGCGCACCACCAAGTGAACAATCGTTAGGTCTAGCACCGCCAGAATTGGGAATGCAATCAAAATAATCCGTTCAACCAGTTCGCTTTGTATAGAGGGAGAAATCTGGTTGGTCAAAAACAAGTAGTAGATGACTAAAAAAGTGCCGATCGGTATAAACATCATCAACAAACAGATGTTATACAACTTGTAGAAAAATTCGCGAAGTGAGCTATAATTCATTTTGGTTAACTTTGTGCAATCAAAGCTAATTATAAATTACCTTTGTCGCACCTATTACTAAGGACCTGATGGAGACGGTAGCTAACTTAACCAGAAAAGAACAAGTCATTCGCAGTGCGGCTCAGCTGTTCAGAGAGAAAGGGTATGCGGCTTCATCCATGCGCGACCTGGCTCAGAAATTAGGCATCGAAGCGGCCAGTCTTTATTCGCACATCAAATCAAAAGAAGAAATCCTGCAGAGCTTATGCTTTGATATGGCCACTGAGTTTCGAAAATCACTGGAGGAAGTAGAAAAGCAAAAACTGTCACCGTCAGAGAGGCTTCGCAAAGGCATCATTGGACACATTCAAGTGATGGCAAAAGATCTTACCGCTTCAGCCGTTTTTATGAATGAGCACCGCCACCTCAGCCAGCCCTTTCTCCGTGATTTTTTACTACTTCGCATCAACTACATCAACCGCTTCAAATCGATGATAGAAGATGGAATCCGTACGGGCCAGTTTAAGGAATCAATTGATAAGAAGTTAGCGGTGATGACACTTTTCTCGTCATTGAACTGGATGCCTATGTGGTATGACCCGAAAAGCGACATAGACCCGACTGAACTTGGACAGCAATTGTCTGATATGTTGGTTAACGGACTCAAAAAAAACTAATAACTCCCAGTTAAACACACAACTCGAGCAGCTAAAAAAAGGAAAAATCCATTCTCCTTTTTCTTGCTACCTTGAGCCGAAACCTATCACCTATGATCAAATTTATCATCCAAATCTTCAAACGATTTGCCTGGTTTAAACGCTTCAATGCGAAAGTGACCTACGAACTGCTCGCTAAAAACATTCCTGCGAAAGACTGGCATTTTATGAATTATGGCTATACGCCTACTAGCAGCGAACCCAGTTTAGAAGTAGCCGATGATCCCAAAATTCAAAAATACTCTCTTCAAATGTATCACTACCTCGCTGCAAAAACCGATCTGGCAGGCAAGCATGTGTTGGAAATTGGGAGTGGACGTGGTGGTGGAGCAAAGCATGTGGCATCACACTTCAAACCAGCCAGCTACACTGGTCTGGATATTGCCGCCAGCGCGGTGGATCTGGCCAATAAAATTCATAAAGTGCCGGGGCTGAAATTCATTCAAGGAAGTGCTGAAAAAATTCCTTTGGCCGATAACAGCATCGATGTGGTTCTCAACGTGGAGTCTTCTCACGGGTATGGAAATGTAGATACCTTTTTGAGTGAAGTAAAACGGGTACTAAAACCGGGCGGAAAACTATTAATGGTTGATTTTAGAAATAGCCCAGAGAACATGGCCATCTTCCAAAACCAAATAAAAAACTCAGGGCTACAACAATTGTCGCAAGAAGACATAACGCCTAATGTCGTTGAGTCCATCGAAGCAGAGGACGATTCAAAAAAAGAGCGCATCAAAAAATTGATTCCGGCACGTTGGCAAAAACTATTCAATGAATTTGCCGGGGTGGTTGGGTCAAGGTTTTATGAAACGTTAAAAAATGGTACAAGGCCGTATTATCGGTTTGTGCTAACTAAAACCTGATAGTTAACCTTACTCTGCCCTCTCATATTTTAGTTAAAAGAACCTCGGCTAATACTGGCGGTACTATCCCCTTTGCTCCAAACGGATAACTTCAAAAAAGTTAACATCTTCCCTACTTCTTTGTTAAATTGCAAACGATTGTTAGGAGTGTCTCTAAATCAGGTAAAATCACTTAAATTCTCATATTATGTACGGTGGAGGAAATACGTTTGAGGGCATTAAAACAGATGAAGTAGCGCAAGAAGATCCCATTTTATTGGCTGTCTTTGAAGCACGTATTGCGCGGGGTGAAAAGATAGAACCGACCGATTGGATGCCTCAACTCTATCGCAAGCAGCTGATTCGAATGATTGAGCAGCACGGGCACAGCGAAATTATTGGGGCCTTGCCTGAAGGAACGTGGATTACCCGTGCTCCTGGCTTCAAAAGAAAAATGGCATTGATGGCCAAGGTGCAAGATGAAGTTGGCCACGCGCAGTTACTCTACAGCGCTGCCGAAACATTGGGCAAATCGCGCGAGCAAATGATTGACGATTTGATTACCGGCAAATCGAAATACTCTAACATTTTCAACTATCCTACTTTCACCTGGGCAGATTGTTGTTTCATCTCCTGGTTAGTTGATGCCGGAGCCATTGTGAACCAGTTGGCGAATGCCAAAGGAAGCTATGGCCCTTATTGCCGCGCACTCGATCGGATTTGTGCAGAAGAATCTTTCCATTTAAAATACGGACATCATTGTGTCATCTATTTAGCGAGCGGCACACAAAAACAACGCGACATGTTTCAGGCAGCTTTGAACCGCTGGTGGCCTCCAATGATGCACTTCTTCGGGCCTTCCGATAAAATTTCTGTTCACACAGAAATGCTGATGAAATGGAAAGTGAAGATGGGAACCAACGATGACATGCGCAATCAATTTTTGGATATGTACGTACCGAAGATTTGGGAACTGGGCTTTGTGATTCCTGATGCTAACCTAAAGAAAAACGAAGAAACCGGAAGGTGGGATTACACAGAACCAGACTGGGAAGAATTTAAACGCGTGATCAATGGCGGTGGCCCTTGTAATAAAGAAAGACTCGAAGTGAGACGCATTGCAGAAGAGCGTGGTAAATGGGTGCGTGAGGCTTTGAAAACACCCAGGACCAAGTATGTAATGCCGTTGGCTTAATCTAAAGTTACAGGTTACCGGTTTCTAGTTACCAGTAACCAGCAACTTGAAACCGGAAACAATAAATTAATAAATACATTGAACTCCTTAGACCCCCGCGTAACCCGGCTGCCTCACATTGGTGAAGTAGGAAAAATTGTTCCGAAGGCTTCGCTGGATCAGTTTGGTACGTACGAGGTGTTTGTGCAGCCCAAGGAAGGGAAACCATTTCAGCATGAAGGCATTGTGCATGCACCTAATTTAGAGTTAGCATATGTACTCGCTAAGGAAACCTTTACACGGAGATTTACCTGTACATCATTGTATGTGACAGACACACGCGATGTATTCGTGTCACCCCTAACAGAGGGAGACAAAAATGCCTACGATCAGATTACGCCTTCGGTAGCAACTGCCGGAATAAAAAAACAATTTGAAATTTACCATTTATCCAAGCGAGGCAAACAGCACGTCCATGCAGGCAGTGTGGAAGCTAGTTCACCGGAAGAAGCAATGAGCGCGGCCAAACAAAAATTTAATCAGGGAAAAATAGTTTTTAATATCTGGGCGATTGAAACCAACAACATCAGATTCACCTCACCTGACGAACAAGAGTTGTGGCTCACACTACCCGATAAAAAGTTCAGGGATGCTGCGGAATACAAGGGTGGAGATAAGCTGAAGAATTTTTTGGAAGCACAAAGTAAGGCATAGGTAGTAAGATGTAAGTAGTAAGATGTAAGACACAAGATGCAGTTAAAATATAAACTTGGATTCTTCATTTCATTTTTCATTGTTGCCATTGGCTTAATGTTGTTACTAGCTGGCAAGGATAAAGAAGGTGTGATCATTTATTTAGGGCTTGCGCTCTTTGGTTGTTCCGGTGTATTCTATATTATAAAAGACAAGGTGAATAAAAACATCCAACCAAACTGGTTAAAACTTATTGGTTACGTTCTGATCATCATAGGCGTTGCCGCTCATTTCCTCTATCAAGTAGATACCAAATTATTGGTTATCGGACTAAGTGCGTTACTCAATCCTTTTCAAAAAATAATTCAACCATATCATACTGGTGGAGTACGGTAAATTGTTTATTTCAATTAAATAAAGAACGAGTAATATTTTGAAAAAGAGTAACTTTATGAAAAAGTAAGGCAGTGGCTACGAAAGAAGAGATAAAAAAAGAAGTGGATAAATTGCCTGCTAACCTTTTGGATGAAGTGTACTCCTATTTGAAAAGCGTAAGAGATAAAAATAGCCTTTCAGAAGAAGAAGCCAGAAGAAAATGGAAAGAATGGTGGGACGATCCTGAAACAACATTTTCACCTGATTTTATGAACGAGCGTATTCAACCTCCTTTGGAGAATCGAGTAAAAATGTTTGATTGATGGCTTATCTACTCGATACTGACACCTGTATTTTCATCATGAAAAAAGTGCGGGCAATCCAGCAAAAGTTTGGTTCAATAAATCCAAGTCATCTTTTCGTTTCATCAATAACTGTTGCCGAATTGGAGTATGGTGTTTCAAAAAGTAAGCTCGCTGAACACAACACCAAAAGACTTGGCGACTTTCTTTCTCGATTAACCATTTTAGACTTTACAAAACAATCGGCTAAACAAAATGGTCTGATCCGTGCTTCCCTTGAACAAAGAGGTATGCCCATTGGAGCAAACGACATGCTAATTGCGGCCATTGCAAAAAGCCATGACCTTACTCTCGTCACGAACAATGAAAAAGAATTTTCACGAGTCGAGAGTTTAAAAATCGAAAACTGGCTTAAAGAATAGTTAGATGGAAAAACTCCCCCTCAAAGAACTTCTTTACAAAATGGCCGATGACCAATTGATCATCGGGCATCGTAATTCTGAATGGACGGGCTTTGGCCCATTGCTGGAAGAAGACATTGCCTTCTCCTCCATGGCGCAAGATAAAATTGGTCATAGCTTAGCGCTCTATACCATTCTTCATGAGTTAGGGGAAAGTGATCCTGATACGGTAGCCTTCACCCGCAACGCCAACCAGTTTCACAACAGCATTTTTACAGAGCTGCCCAATCAGGAATATGACTTTAGTCTTGTGCGTCATTTCCTATACGACACAGCCGAGGCATTGCGTTTTGAGTTATTGACTAACTCTACCTGCGAGCCATTGGCACAGGTGGCACACAAGGTACGAGGCGAACTTCGCTACCATACGCTACATGCTAAAACATGGATGAAACAACTGGGCTCCGCGACTGAAGAAAGTGTGAGTCGTTTGCAAAAATCACTAGAACAAGCCATGCCCTATGCGTTAGGCATGTTTGAAGAATCGCCTTACGAAAATGAGATAATTGAAGCAGGTATTTTTGAAGGAGAGCAGAAGTTGAAAGAGCTTTGGATGGCGAAAGTAGAAGAGACCATCAGTCAAACGAGTTTGCATTTACCGGATTGGAAAATTGTTCAACCTATCACAGGGGGAAGAATTGGAAAACATACAGAACACCTTCAGCCTTTGCTGGATGAAATGAGTGAAGTATTTAGAATTGATCCGGGGGCGGAATGGTAATTATTAGTCCGGAAGACCGAAAGACGGGAAGTCGGTAAGTTAGAAAGTTGATTTGAGTTTATTATCCATGACTACCATTAGTGCATCGGTGAAGAAAATCTATGAGTGGCTCGAGGATGTCAAAGATCCGGAGATACCTGTTTTGTCATTGGTAGACCTGGGCGTGATCTCTAATGTAGAAATTGACGGAGACAAAGTGAGTATCGAGCTCACCCCTACTTTTGCGGGTTGTCCGGCAATGGAGTATATGAAAAACGAAGTCATCGAAAAGTTAAAGAGCAAGGGAATACCTAAAGTAGAGGCAACCATCTCTTTCCGGGTGCCGTGGTCATCGGAATTTATTTCGGAAAAAGGAAAAAAAGCGCTCAAGCAATATGGATTTGCACCCCCTCCTTCCAACAAGCTTTTTACAGAGCTGGAAATACTGGAAAACGCAATATGCCCTCGGTGCGATGGCACTAATACTGAAATGAAAAGCCCATTCGGCCCTACCCTTTGCAGGTCACTCTACTACTGCCATGATTGCAAAGAGGCCTTCGAACAGTTCAAACCATTGTAAAAAGTAGATGCACATCTTAGTTTGGCATAAAACCTTTAAACTTGTGGTTAGTTTAGCGAACCACATGAGATTATTGAAAAGACCAATTGCCGCAATACCCTTTCTTTTTGGAGGGATGTTATTGATGAGTTGTGGCCGATCTGCCACGATCAACGAAGCGACCACCTTTACTCATCTTGATTCGGTGACTGATACCTATTTATCATTACAAGATACTTTGCTGTATTCCTGGAATGTACTGGTAAAGGACGATCAGGAAAAAGTAGACGCAATGGAAAAAGCGTTGCATCAATTGATTCAATTGCCGGTCCCGGAAAAATCTCAGTTAGTCACTTTACAAAGTCGCCTGCAGCAACTAAAGCAATTGCGCATCACACAAAAAACATTGACCAACCCGTATGTGGTAGAAGAGTATGATTTCGCAACCAGCTCATTGGTGGCCGAAATAGTTGCTCTTTCTGAATCTAACTCTGTGTTGATGCAGAACAAAAACCTCTCGGTACTGATTGAGAAAATTAAAGTTGCTGAGCAACATACGCCATTATTTCGATCTAGCTATGACAGCATTGCCTTACTTTTTAATGCCTTTCTCGAGAAGAATGAATCTTCGCTGAAGGAGATTGATAAAAGTGGTCCCCTTGAAAAGAGGCCATTGTTTAGCGGGGTAGCTGGCAAATAAATATTCGAGACTTTTTGATACCCCCCTGTCACGTTTAGTCTCAGCCTGAGACGGTGTCCTGACTTGTCCGGTTTAGTGCGGCAGACTGAGTTTGGTTAGTAGGTTGGTGAAGTGATCGGGTATAGATTTGCGAAGGGTTATAACTTTTCCGGTAAGTTTGTTGAGCAGTCGGGCATCGGTTATCTTCTTGCCTTGGGTTAGGAATGCCCGCAGCGAGGTGTTGGTCTTTAGTTCAATG
>JAJTGQ010000106.1 GCA_021299455.1 Flammeovirgaceae bacterium
ATGATTTCCCTCGAAAGAAGTTGTGCTATTTCCTCTCGTACCTACTTCGTATTGGTAGTTATAAAGGCCTTGTTTCAAGAATTGTCTTGACTCATAATAGCCCGCGCCATTGTAGCTCATTTTACTTTCGGCATCCCGTTGAAAGCCATTAAAGGATCCCACCACGTAAACCTCTTCGCGAGGGAGTTCCACAGACTTTAATAAAAAGTTCACGTATAAATAGTTTCCGGTGAGGGCGGGCTCACCAAAATCAAGATTTTCAATTAGGTAATTTCCATTTAGATCTAAGTATTGCGAGTAAGCTTCGTTACTTCTGTCTTTGTCAATGGCAACATATAACTCGTACGGTTTCACGGTGCGATTGATTTTTCCGGTATTTTGCCCGGGCGCCAGCAGCGAGCGAAAGTCAACGAAACGGAATTCGTTTCCACCATTAAATTGATTTTCAGTATCGAAAAAACGGTATTCCAATTGTTGCGTATTCTCCCGAATAAAATTGGGTTGGAGATTTGTTTTCATATTGTCCCACCGCTGGTTTTGGCGGATCGTGACATGCACCGTTTCCATTGGATTGAGGATTTCTAAATTAGAGTATTCAATGTCAAAATTGAAAGGTTGCTTTCCCTGTTGAAGCGTGCCGGTTCCTGCAAATTGATTGTCTCGTGAAAAGGATACTTGATTTTGATACACCATCAAGCGCTTTGATAGGATGAGATCATTGGGATCTTCCCGATAAGCAACCAGTAAATAATTTCCCGGTAGTTTTACTGGGGGAACTTGAAAGCGATAATGTACATAGCGGGTGTGTGTGTTGATCGAATAAGCATAGTCGAGAATGCGATTTTCATTGAAGCTCTCAAGAAAATCCAAATCCATCAATGTGGATTTTGTCCAGTCATAGTTGCAATGGATAAGTTTTACGTAATAGTCATTACTGTTTTCTTGAAGGTCATCAAATTCAAGTACTAATGACTGCTGTTGGAGCGGTACCACTGCAGGCCGGAGATTTTCTCTTGAATTGCCCAAACCAGAGTATAAGAGAACTGTTTTTATTTGAGGTTCATACGTTTTATCTGCGAATTCAATCTTCTTTTGACCGAATAAATGGTGGCTTAGGCAAAGTGCCAACAACACAATTACTGGGAATCCGCCTTGTGCAGAGTAACCTGGTCTAGGATTGGCAGAGCGAAATGCCCAAAAGGCTCCAAAACGACTTTTTTTATATCCATTCATAAACTCAAAACTAAACGAATAATTACTTCAATTTGTATTCCAACCAATCGTTTTTAGATCGTGTCTAAGCAACAGATAGGGTTCATGCAAAGCGAAAAAGAGCTAGTTGAAGGCTGTGCGAAAGGAGAAAGGTCTGCGCAAAAGGCTTTGTATGACCGCTATTGTAGAAAAATGATGGTCATGTGCCAACGGTATGCCAAATCCACACAAGAAGCTGAAGATATTTTGCAGGAAGGGTTTATTAAAGTGTTTGCAAGTATAAAATCCTTCAGAGGAGAATCGCAGTTAAGCACCTGGATAACCAGGATCATTATAAACACGGCCTTGAATACACAGCGTCAAAAGTTGTACCTGTTCCCAATGGTTGATGTTGCCCATGTTTCAATTCGAGAAGAGGAAGAAGTTAGCTTGTCTTCATTTCATTTTTCGGAATTGATTGCAATTGTGCAGGCACTCCCAGATGGTTGTCGCATTGTTTTTAACTTGTTTGCCATTGAGGGATTCAGTCATAAAGAAATAGCAGAGATGGTTGGAATTAGTGAGGGTACTTCAAAATCACAATATAGCAGGGCCAAAAGTTTGCTTCGAAGTAAACTTGAGGCAGGCGAAAAAAAATATGAAAAATTCGGAGAGTCGAAAATTTGAGGAAAGCTGGGAAAAAGCTTTTTCTGATGCTGAGATGAACCCGTCAGAAAAAGTTTGGGACGGCATTGACATGCACCTTTCAAAAATGGAAAGTGGCAGTATGAAAAGGCGCGTTGTGTTCTATCAGCGTTTAGCTGCGGCTTCAATATTGTTTGCGCTATTGGCCGGGGGTGTAGGCTTATGGAATTGGGCGACCAAAGAGGGACAGCTGCAACAGACTGTAGCGCAGAAGCGTAAACCTATCGATAAGGAACCTCTGGTCGATGGCAATATTCAAAAAGAAATGACGACTGCAATTAATGGCACAAGCGCCAGTAAATTGTCTGAAGAAAATTTAATTCAAAAAAATTCGCCATCTTCTTTGCAAGAGAAGGGGAATAAAGAAAAGAGTGTAGAAAAGAGTAAAGAAAAGTACATGACACCAAAAGAAGAAGGTAGTCGTCATCTTTTGGGCTCTAACGCTCTTGCTTCCCTAGTTGCGGACAAAGAACAAAACGGAATTGCAAACGAAAAAAATGAGAATTTTAGATCTACGCATTTAACGCGTGAGTGTCCTACGATTTCGTCTGAAGAGTTACCAGTGGTCGAAATAAAGCTAACGGGCGAACCAACCAGAACGGTTGCCCAAGCAAAGCGTTTTAAAGAGCCGACTGTAGCTTCTAAAAATGAACAAAAGGACGATAGAGGTTGGTGGGCATCGGTCGGGGGCGCAGCTGGCAATTACAATCCGAATACTTCTGTGTCCACGAATTTTTCTCAAGCTCAACTTGCTGGGGTTCCATCTTCTAGTAGTACAGTTCCCAATAGCAGCGAAGCGTCAGCAGGTACTGCATTTTCATATGGGGTCAATCTAGGAAAGAAAGTCGCCAAGCGCTGGGTAATTGTAACAGGCGTGAATTATTTGAATCAGTCAATCGGCTACAATTCAAATGTGGCGTCTTTGGACGCCAACAATAGAGCACAAGCATATGTAGCCGACTTAAATGCAAACTCCTCAAATCTGACAACGACTACTCCTTATAAAATAAACAGCAGTAATGAATTTTTATCGATCCCACTTCAAGCAGGGTTTATTTTGCTTGACAAAAAGATCGGGCTACAACTAAATGCGGGTGTCTCATCTGATTTTTTTATGAAAAACACATTGATAGATGAAAGCGGAAAGTTAGCAAGCTTTTCCCAAGGCGCAGGTGGCAACTCAGCTTATCGAACCATCAACTGGACGGGGCTGGCGAGTACTGAGTTTAGCTACCGTATATCTAATCATTATCGTGTCTCGGTGCTCCCAGGGTTACGTTATGGTTTTAATCCTGTTTTGAAGTCTGGGACGACCTTTCCAGTTATTTGGGATGTTGGCTTTCGTTTTAGGTATCTGTTTTAGAAAAAAAGGATGTTTAGGTATCTGTTTTAGAAAAATACGTGGAAAACCACGTGTGAAATACGTGGTTTTCCACGTTGCGCAGCAGACCTAGCATTGCGAGTTTTGTCATAAATACCACTTTTTAGGTATTGCGACTTGTATTAAAAAGCACCCAATTTGTGCTACAGGAAAATTCGTTGTTATGGAAAAGTTAGAAACTATTGGACGCTTTGCAATTGTTCCGCTTGGCTTGACTTTGTTTATGACAGCTTTTGTAGCTGGCGCATGCCTAGCTTGTGTGTTTTTGGCACTTGGGATTGTTGGCATTGTCAAGCTGTTGTTGGCAAATCGAAGATTTTGATCTTCTTGTTCCAACCATTTTCAGTTCAGGTGTGTCAAAGTGAAACAAACACCTGACGTATGAAGACTTATTCTTCTATCACACGATTCCTATTTTGGATTTTTCTTCTTCTCTCCTTTGGCTGCGAAGACAACTATGAGATTGAACAGAAGTATTCCTATTTTGAACCCGTCTACACCACCACTGCCGAGATCAGAGCATCAGTGGGCTTAACACCCCCGCAAGCGGTCAAGGAAGCCGGCAAGATTTACATTAAAGACAATTGGCTTTTTGTGAATGAAGTGGGTAAAGGAATTCATATTATCGACAATACAAATCCGGCTAATCCTATCATCCAGGGTTTCTTGGCAATTCCGGGAAACTATGACTTAGCGATTAAAGGCAATATTCTTTATGCCGATAGCTATATTGATCTACTGGCGATCGATATTTCGGATAAAGCGAACATCAAAATTGTAAAAAGGCTGGAGGGAATTTTCTCCGTGTATAATCGAATGGGTTCAAGTATTGACCCGGTCAAGGGAATCATCACAAGCTGGGAGCAAAAGGAAAATGTAATGGTAACAACTTCAAAAGGTCAGGCAAAAATCCAGCCGTGGGGTGGATTTTGGCTTGAAGATGGCGTGGCTTTTACACAGATGTCGAGCATCAAAACAGCCACAACTCCAGGCAATCCTTCTACAACCGGCATTGGAGGCTCGATGGCGCGCTTTACGATTGAGGGGAATTACCTATATATGTTAGATGCGGGTAATGTTCATTCTGTAAGTGTCGAAACGTTGGCTAGTCCGGTTGCAAAAAGCAAGAGCATGATTGCGTGGGATATTGAAACGATTTTTCCACACAATGGGAATCTCTTTTTTGGAGCTCAAAGTGGTATGTACATCTACGGATTAGCAGATCCGGAAAAGCCCAGCCGAATCAGTCAATATACGCATGTTCGAAGCTGTGACCCAGTAGTTGTAGAAGGCGATCTAGCCTACGTAACCCTTCGTTCTGGAACTAATTGCCAAGGGTTTACAAATCAGTTAGAAGTGATAAACATCAAAGATTTGACCAATCCGGTGCTGTTAAAAATTTATCCAATGACGAATCCACACGGCTTGGGTATTGACAACAAGAATCTTTTTGTGTGTGATGGCGATGACGGATTAAAGATCTACGATGCCACAGACCATTTAAAAATCTCTGACAATCAATTGGCTCACTACAAAAACATCAATACCTACGATGTGATCCCTTATCAAAATGTGGCGATTATGACTGGCAAAGATGGGATTTATCAATACGACTATTCCAATCCAAAGGATATTAGACAATTGAGTCGTCTGACTTTTTCAAAGGAGTAAGTATGCGATTAATTGTCTTCCTCTTGATTGGTTGCAGCATCCAATCAGCTTATTCGCAGCACACACTTGATTCCACAAAATTCAAGATGTACTATTTCGGCACGCTGTTGAGCGGTGTTCAGATAGGGTGTAGTAATTGCACAACGGGAAATCAATTGACAGCATCAGCCTACTTGATCAATGGTATTCAATTGACGAAGAGTTTTGGTGTTGGTATTGGTGTTGGGGCTGATAGCTATCAACAGTGGAAAACAATGCCATTTTTTCTACACCTCTCGCAGAAAATCGCGGGAACGAAAAACACTCTTCTTTTACAACTAAATTCGGGCTATGCATGGGCCTGGTATGATAGGCAAGAGAACACGCTGCCCAACTTTAAGCAAAATGGCGGACTAATGATCCACCCGGCTCTGACTTACCAGTTGGGAATCGAAAAATGGACAATGCAGTTTTCAGTAGGATACAAAAATCAAATTACGAGCACCTCTTCAAGATTCGAGTACCAAAGTTGGGGAGGAATAGCCTATAATGAGACCAATGTCAAAAACGAATTCAATAGAATGGTCATTCAGATTGGTTTTGGGTGGCGGTGAGTTAGATCGACATTATTTTTCTTCCAGTTCCTCTATTTCCAATGCGAGTGATTCCCATTTTTTGTTCTCTTCTTCGAGTCGAAGATCAATTTTTTCATACTTCTGCTGACAATCGTTTAGTTTTTCGAAGTTTCCATAGACTTCGGGTGTGGCCATTTCTGCTTCTATTTTCTCTTTCTCGAGTTGCACAAGGTGAATAGCATCCTCCACCTTTTTCAGTTCGCGATTCAAATCTGATATTTTTTTAGCATTCGGATTTGCTGCAACAGAAATTGACTTCTCCTGCGGCTTCGGTGCCTGTTTTTTTGAAACGGGTGGAGGTGGGAGGGCTTCGGCTTCTTTTTTCTTGCGCCAGTATTCATACTCGTCATAGGTGCCAAGGTACTCTTTGATCTCATGGTTCTCGATATACCAGATCTTGTTGGCCACCTGACTTACAAAATGGCGGTTGTGTGACACCACGACAAAACTTCCCTGGTATTGTTGCAGTGCTTGAATCAGAATGTTCTCAGAAATAAAATCCAGGTGGTTAGTAGGCTCATCGAGCAACAGAAAATTCGCTTCAGAGATAAGCGTTTTTGCGAGAGCCACCCGTGACTTTTCGCCCCCCGACAGCACTTTTATTTTTTTGAACACGTCTTCATCAGAGAAAAGAAAACATCCAAGCACGTTTCTCAGTTCTTGTTCCGTTTTACCACTTCCAGCGTGCTTGAGCTCATCAAGAATTTCGCTATCAACATGAAGGGATTCCAGTTGATGTTGTGCATAGAAACCGTATATGACATTGTATCCGATGGTTCGCTCTCCGTCTACCGGTTCATCGTTGGCAATTATCCGGAGCAAGGTCGACTTGCCTTTGCCATTGGCCCCAATCAGCGCAATCTTGTCTCCCCGCTCAACTATGGCGTTTGTGTTTTTTAATATATCCAATGGGCCGTATGCCTTTGACACATCTTTCAGTGTCACTACTTGCCGTCCGGATGGTTGCTTGAAAGTGAATCGGAAGTTGACGGCAGCGTTGTCGCTGACCACCTCTTCAACTAAATCCATTCTGTCCAACGCCTTCACACGAGATTGTACTTGTTTAGACTTCGTTGCCTTCGCGCGAAAGCGTTCAATAAACCTTTCTGTCTGCCGTATTTTAGCTTGTTGGTTTTCAAAAGCACCTTGTTGAATCTCCTCACGCATTTCTTTCTCGTGAAGGTAGTAGGTGTAATTGCCCTCGTAGGTGATTAACTGTTCCTGTGTTACATCTACCGTTTTAGAAATTACGTTATCTAAAAATGTACGGTCGTGGGAAACAATGACTACCGCGCCCTCGTAGTTGCGCAGGTAGTTTTCAACCCATTCGATAGAAGGAAGATCCAAGTGGTTGGTAGGTTCATCCAGCATGAGACATGAGGGTTTCTCCAGAAGAAGCTTAGCCAGCATGACACGCATGCGCCACCCACCGGAAAACTCGCGCAGCGGCCTATGAAGATCTTTGGTTGTAAAACCAATACCTTCCAACACCTCTTCTGCCTTGGACTGCATGGTGTATCCATCCAGGTGTTCAAATTTTTCCTGCAACTTAGTCAACTTATCAACTAACTCATCTGAATATTCCGTTTCAAGTTGGTGCAACACTTTTTCCAGTTGACGCTGTGTATCAACAGCTTCTTTAAATGCACCCATCGCCACTGTTAAGATGGCATCATCTGTTTGGTGGGAGAGAAGATCCTGATTCAAAAATCCGATTGTGCAATCTTTCGCCTTGCTGATGGATCCGGCATCTATTTTCAATTCACCGTTGATGATTTTTAGCAATGTTGATTTTCCACGTCCATTTAAGCCAATCAACCCGATTTTGTCATCCGGTTTAATAAACATCGAGGCGTTTTGGTAGAGTGCACGCCCACCAATGAAATAGGAGATGTTTGAAATGGAAATCATTCTAAGTAAAATTCGAGCAAAGGTAATTCGATTTTGTCTATTTCTTGTTTTCTATTTGGTAGTACTTAGCTGACTCATTCTCAAACCTCATTCAAGACCGTTTGTCAAGTTCTTTCTAAAAAAGATTGATGCTGTGCCTCTAATTGGTAATTTGTGCCTTCAAAATCGAAATTATGAGCTTCAAAAAATCTGTTCTGCTTTTTAGTTTGCTAATTGTTGCGTTGTGTTGTAATAATACATCAACCAAGAATTCTGTATCATCAACTGCTGCCGACAATTCTTTTCCAGCGATTACCGAGGCAAGTGCGAAGCTTCCCTTAGAGTTGATCAAACTACCCAATGGGTTCTCAATAAGTGTTTTTGCAGAGGTGGAAGATGCACGATCGATGGTTTTGACACCCAACGGCACCTTGTTTGTCGGCAATCGAGGCGAGGATAAAGTCTATGCTGTAAAAGATACTGACGGTGATTTTAAAGCCGATAAAAAGTGGGTGATCGCTTCTGGCTTAAATATGCCAAATGGAGTTGCTTTCCGGGATGGAGATTTATATGTAGCCGAGGTGAATCAAATTCACAAGTTTACCGGTATTGAATCTAAACTTGCTGCGCCAGGAAAATCGCAGATCGTCTATGATAAATTTCCAACTGAAAAGCACCATGGCTGGAAGTATATTGCTTTCGGCCCGGATGGTAAATTGTATGTGCCTGTTGGAGCACCTTGCAATATTTGCGAGTCAAAAGATCCTGTTTTTGCCTCGATCACACGCATGAATGCGGATGGTTCTGGCCTGGAGGTTTATGCTAATGGTGTGCGGAACACCGTTGGGTTTACATGGCATCCTGAAACGAAGAACATCTGGTTTACTGACAACGGTCGCGATATGATGGGCGATGACACTCCTCCGTGCGAATTGAATATAGCCACAAAAGCAGGACAGCATTTTGGTTATCCCTATTGCCACGGAGGCACAATCAAAGATCCTGAATTCGGCAACAAAAGATTCTGTTCGGAGTTTGTGCAACCGGCACAAAATCTGGGTGCGCACGTGGCGCCACTCGGATTGAAATTTTATACGGCATCAATGTTCCCGGCAGAATACAAAAATCAAATCATTTTGGCCGAGCATGGCTCATGGAATCGTTCAAAGAAAAGTGGATACAAATTAAGCTTAGTTAAAGTCGACAAATCCAACTCAGCCTCTAGTTATACGACCTTTGCCAGTGGATGGTTAGATGAAGCTACGCAAAAGGTCTGGGGGCGACCTGTGGATGTTTTGCTGCTGCCCGATGGGTCAATGTTGGTAAGCGATGACTATGCGGGCGTGATTTACAGAATAAGTTACAAAGGATAGTCACGGAATTCTTCGATTGATGGGCCAACCCTCTAACACAAAGATGAACCAACAGAAACCTGCATTTGAGGATATTTATATGGAGTTGGCTGTTAACCTGGCCAAACGCTCGCATTGTGTGAAGAGGCATGTGGGGGCAGTACTTACCAAGGATACGCGTATTATCTCCATTGGTTATAACGGCCCACCATCAGGCACCCACAATTGTGACGAAGAATGGGCCGAGGCTGGGTGCCCGAGAGATTCTAAAGGGAGTTGCTCTCTTGCGATACATGCCGAACAAAATGCAATTCTTTATGCTGTCAAGAACAAAACCTCTGTAGAGGGCGCCACTCTGTATGTGACATTGTCGCCTTGTTTGGCTTGTGCTCGAATTATCTTTAGCATGGGCATCCAAAAGGTGATATATCTCAAGTCCTATGCGGAGTATAAAAATATCCCTTCTGATGAAGGTGTAGA
Source organism: Flammeovirgaceae bacterium (assembly GCA_021299455.1). GTDB lineage: Bacteria > Bacteroidota > Bacteroidia > Cytophagales > Cyclobacteriaceae > ELB16-189. The sequence goes on from JAJTGQ010000106.1 coordinate 9,285, forward strand.
CTTTTTGAACAAGTTTGGTGTGCAGTGCTCGCGCTATTCTGGAGAATTATCCAACGTTACCCATATGATTTAGCGCGGTTGTCATTCAGAACTTCCTGTGCAAGTTGAACTGAGATAATATGACAAAGGCTGGAATTTCCAGCCTTCTTCATTCATTACAATAAGAAATTTAAGCCGCTTCTATCGCCTTCTCGATATCTGTTATCAATTTAGCAGTAACACCTTTGGTTTTTCTTGCCAACTCAGTCTTAAATACGTTCACCGCATTATGAGCCGCTTTAATTAGTCCAACGGGATTCTTATCGTAGCTGTAGCTTCCTAAACACCATTCGATGTCAGCTTGAAGTTGCCCATCTAGATTGAGCGTTTTAAGTTTTTGTAAAATGCTTATTGAAAGCTTTTCAATATCAGTAGCGGCCGATGTCTTTGAAGCTGCTTTGACGGCCACCTTCTTTGGTGCAGCCTTTGCAATTGGGGTCTTGGCAGTAGTTTTAGCCATAGTTTTTTGTTTTTTGTGCAAAGTTAAGGTCATTACTCGATCGTAAACAAGTGAGAATCAGTTAATATTTACGCAATCGTTTCTTGAAATAAATCTCTTGAAATGGATTGCACGATGATTACAACTGTCTACTGCATTAAAGAATAAGATAATCTTTGTGATTAATGAGCTAAGTATGCTAACAAACTTCATCGATTTAAAATGTAATGGCTTCAACGTTCAGTTTGTTAAAAAAAAAAAGGGAAGCGATCTAAGATCACTTCCCTTGTTGAGCATCAAGCTAAGCCTGATTACTTTTTCTTCTTAGCAGCCTTCTTTGCTTTCTTAGCTGCTTTCTTAGCGGGTTTTTTTGCCATAGCGTTTTATATTTTGGTTTAAAACTTACGAAATGTATAACAAAAAATTAATCTACAAAAATTTTTAGCGAAATATTTTTTTATGAGGCAAGAAATTCATGTCAATGATTTTGTCGACTCGCATATAACTTCACTCCATTTCTCATTCAATAATATTTACTTCCGGTGTTAATTCGATGTTGAATTTTTCTTTTACACTTGATGCAATTTTCACTGCAAGATCGAAAACATCTTCTCCCTTTCCGTCACCGTAGTTGACCAACACAAGTGCTTGCTTAGGATGAACACCCACGTGATTTATTTTTTTTCCTTTCCATCCACATTGCTCAATGAGCCAACCAGCCGGAACTTTAACTTCCTGATTAGCAGATGGGTAAGATGGTATCGTTGTATTAGTTTTTTGCAGTGACTGATAATGATTTACAGTGATAGACGGGTTCTTAAAAAAACTTCCCGCGTTTCCTATCACTCGTGGATCTGGCAACTTACTCTGTCGTATAGCAATCACGGCATCGCTAATGGATTTGATCGTTGGTTGCTCAATATTCATACTCGACAACGTCTCATGAATAGCTCCATAACTTGTGTTGAGTCGATGATTTTTTTTGGTAAGAGTTAAAGTAATACTTGAAATAAAATATTTTTCTCTAAGCGCGTTTTTGAAAACACTTTCTCGGTATCCGAAGCAACATTCCTCGTTGGTGAACAATTTAGTCAATCCTGTTTTCAGATCAATCGCTTCTACCTGGGTGATCATATTTTTGATCTCCGCACCGTATGCACCGATGTTTTGAATGGGTGCGGCTCCAACAAGACCGGGTATGAGTGATAAGTTTTCGATTCCACCCCAGTTATTATTTACGCAATGAAGAACCAATTCGTGCCACACTTCACCGGAAGCAACCTGCAACAAGAGGGAGTCTTCTGTCTGAGACACTACGGTAATTCCTTTTAGATCTACTTTAATCACTAATCCATCGTAGTCCCGCTTAAACAGTATATTACTCCCACCACCTAAGATCAAGCGTTCTTCTCGCTGGTAGAGATCGGAATGAATCAATTCATGAAGCTCTTCTTTTGAATGAATGGTGGTGAAAAACTTTGCCTTTACCTTGAATCCAAAAGTGTTTAACGCTCTCAGGTCTTTATTTTCTTCAATTTGAGTCATAAATCGAAGAGCAAGGAATAAAAAACAACCGACATAATAAACTACATTGACAAAAATTATGGAGCTGGTTGTACTCGATTTAACTGAGGGGGAACTTAGTTAATCAACGAACAAATCAATTATTTTTTTTAGAAATTTGATTCGCCCATTGTTGATGAACTCAAGCTCGCTCGTTAGGGCAAGATTTAAGTTTTACTTTTGGTAGCCGTTTGCTTCGATTTGTTTTAAGAATAGAATATGAAGATCATTGAATGTCCCCGCGATGCGATGCAAGGTCTTTCCTTTTTTATTCCCACAGAAAGAAAAGTAGCCTATCTATCTCAACTCTTAAAGGTTGGTTTTGATACGATTGACTTTGGTAGTTTTGTGTCACCCAAAGCAATTCCGCAACTAAGGGATACCGCTGAAGTACTTTCACGATTAGATCTTACAAAGACCAAGTCAAAATTGTTGGCCATTATTGCCAATACACGAGGAGCGTTGGAAGCAGTGGAGTATGAGAGTATTACCTATCTTGGGTTTCCCCTTTCTATTTCCGAAACCTTCCAGCAGCGGAATACTAATAAGTCAATTTCAGATGCGCTCGCAACAATACAAGAGATCCAGGAAATCTGCGCTCGAAAGAATAAGGTATTGGTCACCTATATTAGTATGGCTTTTGGCAACCCTTATGGCGATCCGTACAACACCGGAATTGTTGAACAATTCTCGGATTTACTCAACGCCATGAATGTTCGTATCATTTCTCTTGCCGATACCATTGGTGTTTCCCAACCCGACCAGATTCAGATGTTGTTTGGCGGATTGACGAAAAAATATCCCAAGATTGAATTCGGGGTACATCTTCACTCTAACCCCGCAACAGCCATTGAAAAAATTGCAGCCGCTTATGCATCAGGGTGTCAGCGGTTCGATGGGGCGATTAAAGGGTTTGGCGGCTGCCCGATGGCAGATGATGAACTTATCGGGAATCTGGCTACAGAAACAGTTCTCTCTTACCTTGATTCCAAACAGGATGCACCATCTATTGATAGATTGGCATTTAATGAGGCGCTTCTTCTGGCTGATACCATATTCCCCCACTAGTTCAGGAAAATGATTGTGTACTACTCAAGAAAAAACACGCAAAGATGTTCCGGTTAGTTCAGTCTTATATTGAGTAAGAGGTTTATTGGCCGGGCCGTTGGTCACCTGGCCTGTTGCACTAAACGTGGCGCCATGGTTTGGACAACGAAAATTGTTACTCCCACTTTGATATTGAATCGTAGTGCCTTCGTGTGTACAAATGGCGGATACGGCTAAAAAACCTCCGGCTGTTGTACGCGCTACAATTATTCGATTATTTACCAGGAACCCTCCGTTGTTTGCCAACGGGCCCGAAGATATGTCAATAGTGAAATCAACGTTCGTGGGTGTTGTTGGCGCCACATCGTTTGACGAACAGCTGGTCAGGGTACTGATACAGGCTGGTAATAGCAACGCAGCAACTCCAAAACCTACTTGCGATAAAAATTCTTTTCTTTCCATATTTCAAAAATTGGGTGGTAAAAAGATGTTCATCTATTAAACAGAATTTCCATTCTTTTGTTGCCTGGATTTACTTTAAGCTGGCCAGCGAGAACGTCTTTCCGGGAAGTGATTTAACGATGTTCTTGAATTCTAGACCCAGTAGTAAAGACGCTAATAGGCTTGGAGGGAGCATTGTTTTTATAGATAGTTCGTCTATCATCATGGGGCTTTTTTTATCCTGCAAGATTTTCACGATCGTTTGCTCATCAGGCTCCAGTTGGCTAACATCCATGGAAAAAGTTTTTTCTTTTTTTAAGTTGTCATCTTCTGCAGACCAATTCATAATGTATTCTACGTCCTTGATGGATGTATAAATATTGGCCTTGTTCGTTTTAATCAGTTTGTTGCATCCCGCTGAATACGTTTCACCAATACTGCCGGGAACCGCGAATACATCTTTGTTGTAAGTGTTAGCAATTTCCGCTGTGATCAACGCTCCTCCTTTTTCAGCAGCCTCCACTACAATCAATGCATCGCACAATGCAGCAATAATTCTGTTACGAGCCGGGAAATTATGAGCATCGGGTTTGGTGCCAAACTTATTTTCAGTGAGCAGCCCACCCTGATGTATCATCTTTTGAGCGGTGTCTTTGTGGGCCCATGGGTAAATGATGTCCATGCCGCTGCCCATTACACCGATTGTTGAAAGGCCTGATTTGAGTGCCTGTTTGTGTGCCTGAATATCTATTCCATAAGCAAGTCCACTAATGATCAACGCTTGATGTGGAACTAAATCGTTTATGATATGAGTAACCATTTCTTTTCCGTAGGCTGTTGCCTGGCGGGTGCCAACGATCCCTACCGTTTTTCTTGCATTCAAATTGGCATCGCCTTGAAAATAAAGAAGGCTTGGCGAATCATTGAATTCACGAAGTCTTTTTGGGAATCTCTTATCTGTGAAAAGTAGAATTTCGGTGTTTGTTTTTGCCGCTTTAGCTATTTCTTTTTCCGCTCGTTCGAAACTAGTCTGCTTCCTGATTGCATCAGCTGTTACTTTGCCCACGCCCGGAATTTTTTGCAGTTTACCTATGGGGGTCTTAAAAACCTGCTCAGCTGATCCGCAATAACTAATTAACTGACGTAAAAGATAATCACCCACTCCGGGTATCTGATGTAAAGCAACAAAAAAAAGTTGTTCTTGATCCATGCATTCAACTTGCCGTTGATGAAAAACACCAACAAATTGATAACGAATAAACGAATTATTTAGGAAAGTTTTTCTCTTACTTCCACCAAAAACTGGCGTACTTTTTTCAACGAATCCAGCAATTCCATTTTATCGCGAACAGATTGCGTATCGTTTTTGAGCATTTCCTTTGCTCCTTGAAGTGTGAATCCCTTCTCTTTTACCAGATGATAAATCGTACGGACACTCTCAATATCTTCTTTTGTAAACTGGCGATTTCCTTTCCTGTTCTTTTTAGGCTGGATTAACTCAAACTCGGTCTCCCAAAAACGGATCAAAGACGGGGCTACGTTAAACTGTTCGGCAACTTCACCGATCGAGTAATACAGCTTTTCGATTTCTTTTTCTTTGTAAGCCATGAAGTTGAGTAGCGCCTGATTTTGCTCGTTTTTGATAAACGAACATCGTGCAAAGTAACAATTCTTTAAACTGTAAGCAACGTTGGGTAAATTTTTTATCGACAAGCTATTCACATCACTTTGTGGATTTCCGAACCCACCCATCATTGTCGATTTCAATAAGACTTTCGGGGAAATCCTTTTTTGTCAATAGCTGAATGCGTTTTAACACTTGTTTTTGCTCGTCCAGCATCACTGGGCCATAAAATGTTTGCTTGGTAGACGTGATATGTGCTTTAAAGAAGTCGCCTTTGCTATTCGTAAAAACCTTTATGATGGGAGCCAAGCCATTGATTCCACTTACATTTATTCCTCCATAGGTGCAAAAGTTTCCCATGCTGTAAGTGATGAACTTGTCTTTATAGACCTCTACTCCCCTCGTGACATGAGGACCGTGCCCCAGTACAATATCTGCGCCTGCATCAATGAGTTGGTGAGCAAACTGGTAGACATCTCCTCTATTTTCGCCATAAAAAATTTCGTTTTTACGAGGCACATGCTCATGCTGTGGCCCTTCGGCACCCCCATGAAAAGATACAATGATGATATCCACCAACGAATCGAGTTGAGCAATGATTTTTCTTGCAACTCCTATTTTATTGATGTCCGGACACCCAGCATTGGGTGCAAAAGCTGCCAACCCAAACTTTACGCCATTCTTTTCAATGACCACATAAGGTTTGTTTAATTGACCCGCCTGCTGAATGCCTGCTTTCTCCAACGTTTCTATGCTCTTTCGTTTGCCCAATTCACCAAAATCACCAGAGTGATTATTCGCTAAACTCATTATGTCAAATCCGGCATTCACTAGGTTTTGTACATATTTTTCGGGGCTTCGAAAAACGTAGCAGACTTTTGGATCGCGACACGTTTTCGCTGTACCACCTTGATTCAATAGAACACCTTCCAGGTTTCCAAACGTTACATCTGCGTTTTTCAAAATAGGTTCGACTTCCTTCATTAACAGGAGTCCGTCCAGAGTTGGAAGTTTCGAATCATTTGGATAATTGCTGCCCATCATAATATCTCCCACCCCGATCACGGTAATGGTGTCTTTGTTTTGTGCGGCCATAGGCTGTAAAAGAGCCAGCGATGAAAGAATGAATAAGTAGATCTTCAGCATTTATGAGGCTTTGAAATTTTAAGAGACAACGTTTTTTTTGCTGGGTAAAAATTAAAACTCCGCGCTCTTTGGAAACCGTGGAAAGGGAATTACATCACGGATATTTGTCATGCCGGTAACAAACAAGATGAGCCTTTCAAAACCTAGACCAAATCCGCTGTGGGGAGCCGATCCAAATTTTCTAAGCTCGAGGTACCACCACAATTCTTTTTCTGGCAAATTCATTTCTTGTATTCTTTTCAGAAGTCTGTCATGGCGCTCTTCGCGCTGCGAACCTCCAATGATTTCGCCAATTCCCGGGAATAGCACATCCATCGCGGCCACGGTTTTGTCGTCTTCATTTTGCCTCATGTAAAAGGCCTTGATGTTTTTGGGATAGTTGTATAAAATCACCGGTTTTTTAAAATGTTTTTCCACCAGATAGCGCTCATGCTCCGATTGCAAATCGACACCCCATTCTTCTACTACGTATTGAAATTTCTTTTTCTTATTCGGAGTTGAATTCTTAAGAATTTCAATGGCTTCCGTATAACTCAGCTTTTGAAAATCATTTTCAACGACAAATTTTAATCGCTCCAATAAACTCAACTCGCTTCTTTGTTCTTGTGGCTTGGTAGCTTCTTCTTCCTGCGCCCTTTTGTTGAGGAATTCCAGGTCATCGCTGCAGTTGTCTAGCGCATAGCGCACCAAGTATTGCAGCAGGTCGGTAGCCAGCTGCATATTGTCATGGATATCATAAAAAGCCATTTCAGGCTCAATCATCCAGAACTCGGCTAGATGCCTTGCTGTATTTGAATTCTCAGCTCTAAACGTTGGTCCGAAAGTATATATCTCACTTAATGCTAATGCATAGGTTTCACCTTCTAGTTGCCCCGAAACAGTCAAGTTTGTTTCTCTGCCAAAAAAGTCTTCTTTATGATTAATGTGACCGTTCTCATCTAGCGGGGGATTTTTCCCATCTAGTGTAGTCACGCGAAACATATCGCCTGCCCCTTCTGCATCTGACCCGGTAATGATCGGTGTATGAATATAATAGAATCCGCGCTCGTTGAAAAAACGATGAATCGCAAAAGCCATGGCGTGCCGCACGCGCATCACAGCGCTAATAGTATTTGTGCGCGACCGTAGGTGTGCGATCTCCCGTAGAAATTCAAGCGAGTGTTTTTTGGGTTGTAATGGAAACTTTTCAGCATCGCAGTCGCCCAGGATTTCTAGCTCAGTCACTTTCACTTCTACCGATTGGCCCTTGCCGAGAGAGGCAATTAACTCACCTTGAATCGACAAACAAGCGCCCGTAGTGATTCGTTTGAGCGTGGCGTCATCTATCGAAGCCAACGCAACCACCGCTTGCATGTTTTGAATGGTCGATCCATCGTTCAACGCAATAAACTGGTTATTTCGAAAAGTCCGTACCCATCCTTGTATTTTTACAACCTGTCCGGTTGGAGGTGTTGCCAATAACTCTTTGATTTTGACTCGTTTCATACAGCTTCAAATTTTGGATCGCAAAGCAAGGCATTTTGAATTTTTAATCAAAGAATTTGACAAGCGAAGTTAAGGCCGCTCACATTTAGGCACAATGTTACACAGTTATGAAATGCGTCCAATCATTGCTCATTAATTTTGGATCAGATTTTGCATCCCCTCGCTAATTGATAACTTTGTGACTTGGCAAGATAAATGCAACGACTCGGCTTACATCAATCTCTTCAGCAGAAACTATCTCCCCAGCAGATACAGTTTATCAAGTTACTGCAAGTCCCAACGGCCGAACTCGAAAATAGAATCGAAGAGGAATTAGAGTTAAACCCGGTATTGGAAGAAGGGGAGGATGAAGAACAGGAAGAAAACAGTCCAGAAGAGGCACCCGAACAGGCCGTAGATTCGGACTCACCTTCTGATGAGCAAACACCCGAGGAACCCAATGCGAACGATGAAATCGACATCAACGACTATCTGCGTGATGACGATTATACCAGTTACAAAACATACAATGATGACGGTGATGAAGAAGAGCGGGAAATGCCGATGCCAACTTCTACCTCATTGCATGAAACCCTCATGACCCAACTGGGATTTCTAGGATTAAATGAAAAACAAAGCACCATAGGGAAACAGCTCATCGGAAGCATAGAAGGCGATGGCTACATACGCAGAGAAATGGAATCCATTGTAAATGACCTTGCCTTCTCGCAGGGTTTTGAAACGACTTTAGAAGAGGTGGAGGCCGTTCTTAAAAAAATACAATCTTTTGATCCTGCCGGGATTGCGGCTCGGAATTTACAGGAGTGCCTGTTGCTTCAGCTAGAAAGAATGGATGATGGCCAGGACGTAGACGTAATTGTGGGCAAACGAATTTTGCAAGAGTGCTATGAAGAATTTACAAAAAAGCACTACGCCAAGATTTTAAAAAAATTAGATTTAGACGATGAAGATTATATCAAAGACGCTATCGAATTGATTGTTCGGCTGAATCCAAAACCGGGAGGGGAAGTGAGCAGTGGTAACGTAAAAAATCAATACGTTATTCCGGATTTTATTCTTGTCAATAACAATGGAAAGTTAGAGTTGTCGCTTAACTCGAGAAATGCACCTGAATTGCGAATCAGTAGATCGTATTCAGATATGTTTAAGGCGTATGACAAAAGCGATAAAAAGGACAAAAAGCTGAAAGAAGCAGTTTCGTTTGTCAAGCAAAAATTAGATGCTGCCAAGTGGTTTATCGATGCGATACGCCAACGTCAACACACTTTATTGCGAACCATGAAAGCCATCGTTGACTTTCAATTTGACTATTTTCAGGAGGGAGATGAGACCAAGTTGCGACCGATGATTCTTAAAGACATCGCGCAGATGATCAATATGGATATCTCTACGGTGAGCCGGGTGGCGAGCAGTAAAACAATTCAAACTGATTTTGGTATTTATCCCTTGAAGTATTTTTTCTCAGAAGGTATTTCAACCGATTCGGGAGAAGAGGTGAGCAGCAGAGAAGTGAAACAGATCATTAAGGACCTCATCGAAAGCGAAGACAAGAGCAAGCCGTTTCCTGATGATAAGTTAGAAGATTTATTGAACGAAAAAGGATACAACATTGCCAGACGTACGGTGGCTAAGTACCGCGAGCAATTGAATATTCCAGTGGCTCGTTTGCGAAAAGAGATGTAAGCGTGTGAAGCAAGTAGCAAAATTTATTTCTGTCGTTTTTCATCCCTTGCTGTTGACCACGTATCTGGTCATTATTTTATCGTACTATTTTCCTTCAATGTTGATGATTCGCAAGGAAAACCGAATGGTCATTGTTGGTTTAGTATTCGTATTCACATTCGTTCTTCCGGCTGTTAACCTTGTTATGCTTCGCGCATTCGGCAATATTCAGTCTCTCACATTGCAATCTCGTAGGGAGCGAATTTTACCCTTTGTTTTTATTTCATTGCTCTATTTACTTGTTACGTTTCTTTTCTACTTCAAACTTCCTTTTAGTGCAAATTTTAATAAGTTGATGATGATTATTTCGGCATTGGTGGTGGTTTCGCTAATGATTACATTGTTCTATAAAATCAGCATTCATAGCATTGCGATGGGTGGAGGCATTGGTATCTTGTTACCATTGAATCAAGTGACCGAGCAAATGAGTTTACTATGGCCGACCGCATTTACTATTTTGGTAACGGGTCTTGTAATGTCTTCTAGGCTAGTGTTGGATGCGCATTCCCCTCGCGAAGTGATGTATGGAGGTGTCGTAGGGTTTGTTGTTGGGTTCTTTGGAATGATTATTTTGTTTTAACATCAATCAAAAAAGTGAGTTATGGATTTTCAGTTTCTAACCTACGTAAAGAAAGAGGGAGTCGCTACCGTTTCTTTCAATCGTCCCGAAGTTTACAAT
>JAJTGQ010000134.1 GCA_021299455.1 Flammeovirgaceae bacterium
ACATCAAAAAGTCGTAGGAAAGCACTCCGCCAACCAGAGTGCTTTTCTGTCCGTAGGCAACTGTCCCAAAGACTAAAATTAGATTTACAATTATAGTTACTAGTTTTTTCATAGTCAGCTGGTTGATAAATTGCCGGCAACGTTTGTGTTTCTTCAGTGGTGCGCTTCCGAAGCCGCGTCCTGTCCCCGACACAAAGCGTTGGACGAAGATATAAACTTTGGGCTACACGTCACCGCACCATTGAAGAAACATTTTGTTGGGTGCTCGGGCGCGTCAACCGTTACCTTTCGTTTGCGACTTGTCTCAAGTCGTCCGTAGTGTTTTGTTGACGCGTTCGAGTCCACGTAAATGAATTTTGATTTTGAATAGGGTAGGAGTCCACGTTGGTGAGTCAGCCAAAGTCGCCCAAGCTGTCCGCGGAACGAAAACTTGTCCAGCGGCACCGAGTTGTCCGCGTAACCTAAAAAAAGTTCTTGTTTTCGATTTTCTTAAATTTCCTTTGTCAAACCGCAAAAAAAATTCGCGCTTCGCGCGATTTCTATTTCAGCACTGGGTCGGGGAGCGTTGTGGAGTTGTCTAAAAAGTCGTTGGGTCAAAGTCGTCCAAGTTGTCCGCGTGAACCAAACGTTGTCGTCTGGGGCGTCACGTCTGCGGGACTTTTCAGCGCCTGGCACCCAACGTGAGTATTTGCGTTCGAGCGGGGCTTGTGAAACCGCGTCCTGTCCCCGACACCGAACGCAATAAAGATACGAAAACGTTGGATTACGCGTCAACCCCGCTTGACGCAAATACATTGTTGGGCGCTGGCGGGTTGGGCTGCCCTGTATTGCAATATTTAGTAGCCGCAGGCGTTGGGCATATTGCCATTTTTGATCATGACAACGTAAGTCTTTCAAACCTACAAAGGCAAATACTTTATACTGCTGCAGACCTCAACCAACCAAAAGCACAAGTCGCGGCAGAAAAACTTCGAGCCCTCAACCAACACGTGCAGATTGACCCATTTGCAAATCAGTTGAATGCTTCAAATGTACTCGGTTTGCTCAAGGGATTCCAGTTGATTATCGATTGCACGGATAACTTCCCGACCCGGTATCTGCTGAATGACGCATCCGTGCTGTTGGATGTACCGTTAATTTATGCATCTATTTTTCGATACGAAGGACAAGTTGCCGTTTTTAATTACCAACGCTCTGCCAACTACCGTGATTTATACCCATTGCCTCCGCACCCGGAAGCAGTGCCTAATTGCGAAGAAGGTGGCGTGCTTGGGGCTTTGGCAGGAATAATCGGAAGTATGCAAGCAAACGAAGCAATCAAGGTATTGGCTGGTATTGGCGATCCGTTGGTGAACAAACTTCTCATTCTTGACTCCTTTACCATGGATAGCCAAATCATTCAAATCGTTGATAAAAATCAAAGAAAAAACATTTTGGGTTTGATTGATTATGATGACTTTTGTAATGCTCCAAAAAAAAACAATTCACATGAAAGAAGTAACTGTGCAAGAACTAAAGGCCATGAAAGATTCAAAGGCCAACTTTCAACTCATTGATGTGCGCGAACCACATGAATTCGACATCTGCAACCTAGATGGGGAATTGATCCCGCAGGCAGAGATTCCGCACAACGTAGATAAAATTGCAAAAGACAAACAAGTGGTGATTCATTGCCGCAGTGGGGCGCGCAGTGGCAACATGGTGAAGTGGCTGGAAGCTAATCACGGATTCACTAATCTATACAACCTAAAGGGCGGTATTTTAGCGTGGGCAAAAGAGATTGATACGAGCATGCCCACTTATTAAGAAATCCAGTAATCAGCGTTCAGAATAAATTTCTTTGATGATACAATGAGTAATAACATGAAAACACTCTATCCATTTGTTGTTGTCTTGAGCATTATAACAAGCTGCAACAATAATCAAACAAAATATCCAAATGTAGCGGCACCCGTTGCGTTGGTAAAAGCCCACGAAATCACCTCAAAGCATGGTGACAAGCGCGCGGACAATTATTTCTGGTTAAGAAACCGGGAAGACACGGCTGTAGTAAATTACCTGACAGCCGAGAACAAATACCTTGATACAATGATGTCGCTCACCAAGGCTTTACAGGCAAAGCTATTTAACGAGATGAAGGGCCGCATCAAAGAAAAAGACGAATCGGTGCCTTCCAAAATTGATGATTATTTCTACTACACTCGTTTTGAAGAAGGGGGCGAATATCCCATCTACTGTCGTAAGAAAGGCTCTTTAGAAGCCACCGAAGAAGTGATTGCCAACGGCAATGAAATGGGCAAAGGCCATGGCTACTTTAGCATGTTTACGAGTGCAAGCCCCGACCATCAACTCGCGGCCATTATTCGCGATACGGTGGGAAGACGGTTTTACACCATCACAGTGAAAGATTTGAAAACCGGAAGCTTGCTGACAGACAAAATCGGGGGCACCACCGGAAATATGGAATGGAGCAACGACAACAAATACATTTATTATAGCAAGCAAGACCCCAACACGTTGCGGTCCTATCAAGTATATCGCCATACAATGGGCGCCAATGCTGCCAGTGACGTATTGGTGTATGAAGAAAAAGACGAAACTTTATCTTGTTACATCGGTAAGTCGAGATCCAAAAAATACCTGATGGTACAATCCGGACGCACCGATGCCTCGATGGTCAGATTTATGGAGATTGACAACCCGAAGGCTAAGCTTACCGAATTTGCCGCGATACAAGACAACGTACAATACTCTGTTGACCACATCAACGGCAAGTTTTTTATCCGCACCAACGAAAATGCAAAAAATTACCGCCTTGCTGAAGTGGCTGATGCCAATCCGAAGAAAGAAAATTGGAAAGACCTCGTTCCGAATCGTGAAGATATTTTCTTAGAAGGATTTGAATTATTTAAAGACTACCTAGCTATTCAAGATAAAAAGGAAGGTTTGGACAAAATCAGACTTGTGAAGTGGGCCGACAACTCAGAGAAGACAATCGACTTTGGTGAACCCGCGTATGTGGCTGGTATCAGTTCAAACCCCGATCCAAATTCAACTACGCTGCGTTATTATTATCAATCGATGACTACACCTCCTTCGCAGTACGACTACAATATGGAAAATGCTGAGAAGAAGTTGCTGAAAGAACAGGAAGTTTTAGGTGGCTTTGACCGCAATAACTACCAAACCGAACGGGTTTGGGCCACCGCGCGTGATGGCGTAAAAATTCCTGTGAGCATTGTTTATCGAAAAGACAAATACAAGAAAGATGGCGAACATCCTTGCTTTCAGTATGCCTACGGATCTTATGGGGCTTCCATGCCTGCCTTTTTCAGTTCCAGCCGTTTGAGTTTGCTCGACCGCGGTTTCGTGTATGCGCTGGCACACATACGTGGTGGGCAAGAGATGGGCGGCAAGTGGTATGAAGATGGTAAGATGCTGAACAAGAAAAACACGTTCAACGACTTCATTGATGTTTCGGAATACTTGATCAAAGAAAAATATGCTGCGAAAGACAAGCTTTTTGCCAACGGTGGCAGTGCAGGCGGTTTGCTGATGGGTGCCATCACCAACATGCGCCCCGATTTATACAAAGGCATCATTGCAGATGTTCCGTTTGTAGATGTGATCAATACGATGGAAGATGAGAGCATACCACTCACTACATTTGAATGGAAAGAATGGGGTAACCCCAACATCAAAGAAGAATACGACTACATGCTCTCTTATTCGCCCTATGACAATGTAGAAAAGAAAGCCTACCCCAATTTGTTGGTAACAACTGGATTGCACGATAGTCAAGTACAGTATTGGGAGCCCGCCAAATGGGTGGCCAAATTGCGAGCGATGAAGACCGACAAAAATCTTTTGTTGTTGAAAACCAATATGGAGGCAGGCCACGGTGGTGCCAGCGGTCGATTTGAATCGTTGAAAGAAGATGCCTTGATGTATGCGTTTGTCTTTGACTTATCTGGAATCAAAGAATAACAGCGCGTTTATATAATTTTATTTTCTACAGCCGTGCGAACAAGCGCGGCTGTGTTTTTTACATTCAGTTTTGAAATCAGATTTTTCCGGTGTGAATCTACCGTGCTGGCGCTCACAAATAATTTATCGGCAATTTCTTGATTGGTAAGACCTTCAGCCACCAGTCTTAAAACCTCCAACTCCCTGCGGGTGAGCATGAGTTGGTTGTGCTGTTGAATGCTATCTTGAGCGCTATCGTTGCCCAGCCAATGCTCATGCCCCTTTACTACCTTTTGAATGGCCTTAAGAATTTCGGTAGCACTTGCATTTTTCAAAACATAACCCTTTGCCCCAGCTTTGCGCATCCCCTCTAGGTAAGAAAGTTGATCGAAGTTGGTCAAGGCAATGATTTTTAGGTCTGCATTCTTTTTTAGCAAGAGTGCGCACAGTTCCAATCCGGACAAATCTGGCAAATTGATATCCAGCAAAACAATATCTGCAGAATTTGAAATGAAGAACCCCAGCGCAGAAGTGCCAGATGAAGCATGACCCATTACTTCGATTTCCGGTTGGGCGAGCAGCATACATTTAATGCCCTCGATCACCAACGGGTGATCATCTATGATGAATACTCTAATCACAATAATGGAATGTCTATATGCACAAAAGTACCGCCATTCGCTGACGATTGCAGATCTACCCTGCCTTTCAAATACTCTACGCGCGAGTAAATACTGGCCCAGCCAGCACCCCTGGCGGTCGTCACCGAACGGACGTCAAAGCCCACACCATTGTCCTCCACGGTTAGGTTCACTTCATTTGCTTGCAAAGAAAATTGCACGAGTACATGTGTCGCCTCTGCATGTTTAATTACATTGTTCAGCAGCTCTTGCACGATTCTGAAACAGATGATTTCTACATTTGAATCGACACGTCTTTCGTCACCTAATACTTGTAGGGTAATCTCTAGCACCTTTGATTGTCGGATGGATTCGCAGTAACTTTTCAGCGCCTCGGGCAAGCCAAACTTGACCAGCACTTCGGGCATCATATTATGTGCTACCCGCCTCAGTTCTGCAATCGAATGATCGAGCATATCGAGGGATCGTTCAAATTGTAGCGCATTGTTGGCATCTAATATCATGTTAGACTTCATATGAGTAAGTGAAAATTTGATTCCCGATAAAATACCCCCCAACCCATCGTGCAGGTCTTTAGCTAAACGACCACGTTCCTGTTCTTGACCTTTAATCACTGCTTGACTTGCCATCAGCTGCTTCTCGTTTTCGAGCTGCAGCACGCGGGCACGATTCAATTCGCTCTCGCGCTCAGCCAACTCTTTTCGTTGCTGGGCGGAACGGATCAATATCCACGAAGCCACGCCTGCCAACAATAACAAGGCCGCCAACAAAATTGCCAACCACCTGCTTTGCCTCAAACTCGTTTCTCGCAACTCGGCTTCCGATTTTAGCTCTTGCAATTGGCGCTCGCGCGCCCGGGCTTGAAATTGTACTTCCAACCGCTGGATATTTCTTGTCTTTTCCTGTGCAAACACTAGCTCCTGAATGGAATCACTGGCCATCTGGTAATACTGATAAGCCCGATTATCGTTTCGAAGAAGTGACAATTCAGACAACAATACATATGCCTTGCTGGCATCAAGCTGTAATTTGTGTTGGATTGATTGGGCCAATGATTTTTTGGCAAATCGTTCAGCCTCGGACAGATTTCTTGCATAGAGGTAATGATAGCCCAACCCACGGTAACTAATCGCCACACCAAGGGGATCTTCAATCTGTTGGGCAACTTCTAATGCCTCTCGGCAAATCTCACCCAGTGCCTGATAGTTGCCCATCTTCAGGTTCGCATCACTTAAGTTGAGAAGGGCAGACAACAACGAAAACTGATCGTTCAAGTTGCGTGCGATTGAGGCAGCTTCATTTAATAGACGAATCGCCTCAGTTGTTTTCATTTGAAAATTCTTTACAGTGGCTAGTGTTACCAAAGCTGCACAAATGTTATATGGGTTTTTCACATCACGAGACAGCGCCAGTGCTTTTTCTGCATAGGTTAATGCCTGGTCGTACTGCTTTAGGCTTCGATAGACGTTGGCCAAGTTGCTGTACAGTACATTCAGTTTGCGAATGTCGTGGCGTGTTTCTGCAATTTCCAGCGCTTCAAGCAAATACTGAATTGACTTTTCATAATCGTTTAAATAGAGATATGAGTTGCCCACGTTTCCCAATGCTGCGGCCAGTCGTTCATCATCGTTAACTGATTTTGCCAATTCAACGGACTTTAGATTTAATAGTAACGCAGTATCGTACTTGCCGAGAATATTATAGACATAGGTTGCGTTGGCGAAAAAACGCAACGTGCCTTTGGTGTAGCGCAAATTTTGGCTCAATTCATATGCCAATTGATACAATGACAGTGCAGAGTCTGGCATACTGCCTTCGTATTGCTGGCCCAATTGGATTAGTATATTGACACGGTTAGTATCTAGTGATGACTTCCTGAACTGTTGCCACAAACTGTCTTTATCAAGCACCTCTTGTGCAGCCGATCGAATTGGCAACAACATTATCGCAGTAAGGAGAAGGCGCATAACATTCACATAACAAAACTACATCGCTAACAGCGATTTTGAAGCATGCTACAAAAAAATCCCCTTTTTGGTGGATTCAATGCCAACGACCTCCGCCTTACTTTTGAGAAGTAAATCAGTTGTTCCGTGCGCCTTAAAAAGGTGTTTAGCATCCAAGGATTTTCAAATTTCAAAAAGTACCTATGAAAAAGCTTTTGTCTTTATTCGCTTTTATTACCGCCATTTGCATCACTAGCATGGCCACCATTCGCACTGTAAGCAATGATCCTGCGCAGCCGGCCCAATTCAGCACCTTTGCAGCAGCACAGTCAGCTTCGGTGGATGGTGACACGATTTATATCCAAGGATCCCCTTTTCAATACACCACTTTGACCGTTACTAAGCGGCTGGTGATTGTTGGGGCGGGCTTTGCTCCAAATAATTCATCAGCGCAACCCACCAACGTTGCCAACATTCTATTGTCTCGAAACGGAGGCGCTAATGCGAGTGGAAGTACGATTATGGGTTTGCTCAGTGGCCAAATAAGCCCGGAGGGGTTGTCTTTGGCATGTGACAATATAACGTTGTTAAGAAATCGTTTTTTTAATTCCACCATTGCCCTCACACTGAACAACAGCTCATCAGGTACTTATTCCAAAGGATGGGTAATCGTTAACAATATCTTCGAAGGCCGCGTGGACGGGGGAGCCAGCATCAGCTCTGCTTCTCCCACTAACATTCTTTTTGCTAATAACATTTTTATTGGCCAATCAATCAATGGGTTTAACAGTGCTACGGTAGTCATCGATCATAATCTTTTTTTGGGAACTGGTGCTAGTGGAGTACTGGGGGGCTCACTTTACAATGTAGTTGTCTCCAATAATATATTTTCAAGGTCTTCTGGCTTTGTATTTAATGTATCATCGGCCAGCGTAGTATACAACACTTTCAACAACAACCTTTCTAACCTCACTACCATTGCGACACCGAGCTTTTACAATCCAAGTAATAATTTCGCAAACTTTGTGGCATCCGTGGGAGGCTCCAACACAGGCAGTGGCAACATCATCGGCCAAAATCCATTGTTTGTGTTAAATGCCAATCCCGATGCATATTCTACGCTGGACAACTATCGGCTACAGGCGGGTTCTCCCGGAAAAAATGCAGGAACAGATGGAACGGACATAGGAATATATGGCGGATCTTACCCTTTCCCTAGTGGTGGTGCCATTGGTTCGGGGTTTGATACACGACCCGTGCCACCTATTCCGCAAGTGACTAATGTAAACATTCAAAATTCCTCGCTGATACCGGGAGCACAATTGAAGGTGACCATTCAAGCAACGGTAAACAATTAGAAATGATAAAAAATAATTCGTATGAAAACTTTCACAACACTACTCATCCTTTTTTGTATTGTTTCGCTGTCTGCATTTGCCACCATCCGCACGGTAAGCAATGATCCGCAAAACCCAGCTCAGTTTAATACTATACAAGCTGCTGTAAACGCGGCCGTAGTGGGTGATACGATTTATGTGAATGCGTCTTCCACTACTTATTCAGAAAATGTATCGGTCACCAAACGACTGGTGCTCATTGGTGGGGGTTATAAATCTCCCCTCCAGTTAAACTATAAAACGACTGTAAGCAGAATTTCAATGCCTTTTTTTGGAAGTAACAATCCATCGGGGACAGTCATTTGCGGGTTTGAAGTCAGCAACATTGATAGTTTCTCTGCCGGTTCTTCACCAATCAGCAATGTGCAAATCTTCCGAAACTTTATAGGTAACATATATGTGTATGGCAGCAACTGGTTGATTTACAACAATATTATATCGGGTACTTTAAGCATGAGCACATCGCCAATCATCAACGCCATCGTTCAAAATAACATCTTCTCCGGAGGATTTATAAGTGGCAGTAGTAGCAACGGAGCGGGAAGCGTTCTAATCGATCATAATGTATTTTTAGATGGTAATGGTCAAGTATTGAACAACGTTTACAATACCACTATCACCAACAATATTTTTATGCAAGGCTCGGCTTCTGCTTATATCATTGATGGCGGAACGAAGTTCAATAACTTTAATAACAATCTGTGTCTGCTTACCAACAGCGTGAGTAATATTTCACCATTTAACAGTTTTGCCATTGGTCCGAACACCGAGGCGGGAAATTTTGTGGGTGTCAACCCATTGTTCGTAAGCGTAACCAATTTTTCACTCTATGATGATAGAGCTAACTACCGCCTTCAGTCCGCTTCCCCGGTAAAAAATGCGAGTACCGATGGCACTGACTTAGGCATCTATGGAGGCAGCTACCCCTTTCCAAGTGGTGGAGCACCCGGCAGTGGATTTGATACGAGCGCTTTACCGCCTATTCCTCAAGTTACAAGTTTAAATATCCAAAACGGTACACTTGCACCAGGCGCGCAGTTGAAAGTAACGATTCAAGCAACGGTGAATAATTGATCTTTCTCAATAAGACATGGAGCAATGGTTATGAAGCGATCTTTTAACAATATTTTGAAGACGATGGTTGATAGTCGATGGCCGATAGCCGATGATCGATCGACTATAGACTATAGACTATGGACTTTTTTATTTTTCCTCGTCTCGGTATCCGCCACCGCGCAAACTATTGCCCGTGCCGAATACTTTTATGACAATGATCCCGGTGTAGGCAACGCTACTTCGTTATCGATTGCACCAGGTGCATCCATTAACCAGACGTATAATTTAAGTACAAGTTCGCTCGCAACAGGTTTTCATACCTTCAATGCGCGCGTTCAGGACAACACCGGAAAGTGGAGTTTATTTACCACACGAACTTTTTACATTATCCCTAATCCATTTATTCTTTCGCCCAGCACCAATATTACTAAAGCAGAATATTTTTATGATACCGACCCCGGAGTTGGAAATGCTACCAACATTCCAGTAACAGCAAGCCCGACTCAAAACCTCACCATCAACACACCTACCACTGCACTAACGCCTGGCTTCCACACTGCAAATGTGCGCGTGCGCGATGACCAAGGGAGATGGTCGCTCTTTACAACACGAACTTTTTATCTGATGCCCGCCAGTGCATTGCCAGCCAATTTGGTGAAGTTAGAATACTATGTCAATACCGATCCGGGTATTGGGCAGGCTACATCAGTTGCCATCGCACAAGCACCTACTGTCAATCAATTATTTAATTTAAACTTGCCTGTGCTCACACCCGGCAACTACACACTCAATGTGCGGGCAAAAGATAGCAATGGGTATTGGAGTAGTCGTGTTTCAGCGCCTTTCACCATTGCTGCGTGTACCCCACCTTCTGCGCCAACAGCTGCAAACGGAAGTAGATGTGGAAACGGAACAATTACCTTAACAGCCAGTGGCGCAAGCGGTTCGCAAGTGTACCGTTGGTATGTGGATAATGTGACTACCACCATTTTGTTTACGGGAGCTTCCTTTACCACGCCCTTGCTAAATGCCAATACTACTTATTTTGTTTCCATTTTTGATCCGGCTACGTGCGAGAGCAGTCGTAGCTCGGTCACAGCCACCATTAACAACTTACCCATAGCGCCCACTGTTACAGGTGCCGCTGCTTGCGGTTCGGGTTCACTAACACTGAATGCATCGGGAGGTTCGGCAGGCCAGTACAGATGGTACACAGTGGCCACTGGCGGATCGCCCATTACGGGGCAAACCAATTCAAGTTTTGTAACACCAAGCATCTCTACAACAACAATGTACTATGTTTCGATTGATAACGGCACTTGCGAAAGCAATCGGGTATCTGTGGTGGCCACCATAAATACCGCCCCCAACGCACCGACTGGTACAAACGCAATTGGCTGTTCACCGAGTGCCTCGGTAACTCTTTCCGCTTCGGGCGGATCAGCAGGTCAGTATCGATGGTACACAGTGCCAACAGGCGGTACGGCCATGGCGGGGCAAACCAATTCTAGTTTTACTACACCAAGCCTTTCCGCGACTACCACGTATTATGTTTCGATCGACAATGGCACATGCGAAAGCCCACGGACAGCGGTGATTGCCACCATTCAAGCGTGTGGCACTCCGCCAACTATTGCAACTCAACCGCTTAGTACCCCGATTGGCAGTATCACAAAACCATTGAACTTGATTCCGCTAATTACCACGTTCAACAATAGTTCAATATCATCCATCAGCATAACGATTCCTCCCGCCAGTGGCGCGAAGGCTACCATCGCGAACGGTTTTCTGACAATCGATTATACGGGCATTGCCTTTTCGGGAACAGACAAGTTGACGATCCGTGCATGCGATGCCAATGGCAACTGTGCCACACAAGAATTCAGCATCGATGTGTTTGGTGATATTGTGATCTACAACGCGCTTTCGCCAGGTGGCGCAAACCCAACTTTCGTGTTGCAATACATCGACATCATCCCCGAAACGAAAAACAATTTGGTCACCGTTTTTGACCGGTGGCAGAACGAGGTGTGGAAAGGAGAGAACTACAACAACTCTTCGGTGGTGTTCAAAGGGATAAGCGATGATGGAAGTGACCTGCCTACTGGAACGTACTTCTACAAAATCGAATTTGCCGGTGGCAGAAAAACAAAAACGGGATTCATCTCTCTTAAACGGTAGCACATGAAAAAATTGTCCATCATCTTCCTTATCTGTTGTGCCGGCACGGCCTGTGCTCAGCAAGACCCGTTGTATTCCCAATACTTCAACAACCCCATGCTCATCAATCCGGCCTTTGCGGGAAGCATGGACAGAATGTATTTGGGCCTTGCCTATCGCTCGCAATGGAGTGGTATTGATGGTGGCCCCTCCACCTTCAACTTCAATGGGCACATTGCCTTGGCGGACAATCGCGTGGGCGCTGGTTTGGTAGTGCTACAAGATAAGATCGGCAATATCAAGAACACCTTCTATGGTGGCACTGCCTCGTATCGCATCCAATTAAAAAATAATTTCACCTTCTCGTTTGGTATGCAGATGGGCATGGTGCAGTACGCTTCTAATAATGACGGTCTCAATATCCAGAATCCCGATCCACTGTTTGCTCCTTTCACTGAAACAAAATTCAACACAGGTGTCGGTGTGTTGTTAAGAGGAGATCGCTATTCGGTTGGGCTGTCTGTTCCGCAATTACTGGCCAACTCCACCAGCTTGGGTGGGCAAGAAATAAAAGTGTACAGCCAAAATTATTACTTGTTTGGTTCGTATGCCTTCAATCTCAGCGAGCGCATCGAGTTCAAGCCATCGACATTGCTGCGTTTTACTTCTGGTTCCTCGCCTGCGGTAGATGTGAATGCGAATTTTACCTTCAACAAATTGTACACGGCCGGAATTCTACTGCGCAACGTGAACACGTTCGGCCTTTTGTTGCAGGGGGTTTACAAAAACTTTCGGTTGGGCTATGTGTTCGAACTTCCCGCCAAAGGTTCAGCATTGAATTTTAACACCAGCGAAATCAGTTTGGCCATGTCGCTGGACGTGCTTCAAAACCACAACCATTCGCAGACTGGTTACTAGGTTTTTTTCGGAATAACTACTCGTATAAGGGCATCTCTAAAAACCGGTGCTAAATCTACAATAATCGGTTAACGGTTCTATCTTTGGGAAAAAGAAAAAGAAATGGGTCACACAACGCGCGGATTATTTGATGAGCAGTTTCGGTTAGAAAAGATAAGCAGGCAAAACGATCCGCTTGAAAAACTGCAGGCCCATATAGATTTTGAGTTTTTCCGTAAGCCGTTGGAAG
>JAJTGQ010000099.1 GCA_021299455.1 Flammeovirgaceae bacterium
GCAACATAACAGATGAAATGGTTCAAGAATACCTTGAGCATCACCGTAAACCTGGCAACATTGATACTGACACTATTATTCTGGAGTAAGAATTTCATTCTTTTTACAACCTATCGACTTCCAGTCGATAGTGGTTTAGTTCCTTATCATTAAATGGAAAGTATTTTTGCGATCCGTAAAGATTCGTTGTCGATTTCGTGGTGGTGGGTCATGATCAGATCAAAACTATTGTAGACCATCACGCCATTTTTTACTCCCACCATCACATCATATTTTCCATCCAGTAAACCTTCCACTGCAGCTACTCCCATTTTACTAGCTAGCACCCGATCAAAATAAGTAGGTGTGCCCCCCCGTTGGAGATGTCCAAGGATTGTCACTTTGATATCGAAGTAATTGTTGCGCTCTGAGAATTTTTTTGCTAGTTCAATGGCACCACCGATTTTACTTCCTTCTGCTACCACAATAAGACTTGACTTCTTGTTCGTCTTCCCGCCTTCATCCAATTTATTGAAAAGATCCTCCAGCGACATCGATTCCTCTGGAAGAATTGTGACGACAGCACCACCCGCAATACCGGAATTAAGAGCGATGTAGCCGGAGTTTCGGCCCATTACCTCAATGAAAAACAATCGGTTATGTGAGATGGCAGTATCTCTTATTTTGTCTATCGCCTCTACGGCAGTGTTGGTCGCAGTATCAAAACCAATGGTATAATCGGTTCCTGCTAAATCGTTGTCAATAGTGCCTGGAATACAGATTGAAGGTACTTGGTATTCTTCGTAGAATTTGTGAAGTCCTGTGAACGTACCATCACCGCCAATGGCAACGAGTGAGTCAATGCCGTTTTTCTTTAGATTTTGGTAGGCTTTTTCTCTGCCATCTTTTGTTCGGAATTCTTGACTTCGAGCCGTTTTTAAAATGGTGCCGCCCCGCTGAATGATGTTTCCAACGGACCGAGCACCAAGTTTGACAATATCTCCACTTATCATTCCTTCGTATCCTTGCATGATGCCGTAGACTTCCTTTTTGTAATAGATAGAAGCACGAACTACCGCACGAATGGCCGCGTTCATTCCGGGTGCATCGCCACCGGATGTAAACACACCTATTTTTGAAATTTTATTCTCCATTGATCTATTTAAGAAGTCAAAAATAGTAGATGAAGCCCAGTTTACAAGAAGGTTATTTTTGTGTGGTGATTATTGTGCTTTCAATCGTTTGAAATAGTTTATCAGTCCATTGGTTGATGAGTCGTGGGAAGAAATAGCCTCTTTTGACTGCAATTCGGAAAGAATTTTTTTCGCCAGCACTTTTCCAAGTTCCACGCCCCACTGGTCAAAACTGAAAATGTTCCATAGCACACCTTGCACAAATATTTTGTGCTCATACATGGCGATCAGTGCTCCCAATGTCTTGGGAGTCAATTTTTCAAACAGGATTGAATTAGTTGGTTTGCTTCCAGCGAAGACTCGGTAAGGCAAATGGAATTCTATTTCCTCTTGCGACATACCTGATGCCTTTAGTTCGGCTTTAACTTCTTCCTCTGTCTTACCCATCAAAAGTGCTTCTGTCTGGGCAAAAAAGTTAGATAGTAACTTATCGTGATGATCGCTCAGCGGATTGTGACTTACTGCCGGAGCGATAAAATCACAGGGAATGATTTTTGTACCCTGGTGAATCAGCTGGTAAAACGCATGTTGACCATTCGTTCCGGGTTCTCCCCAGATCACAGGTCCAGTTTGGTAGTTGATAAGTTTTCCAGTGCGATCTACCGACTTGCCATTGCTTTCCATATTTCCTTGTTGGAAATAGGCTGCGAATCGGTGCAGATATTGGTCATAGGGCAAAATAGCTTCAGAGGAAGTGTCGAAAAAATCAACGTACCAGATTCCAATCAAAGCCAGAATCACCGGGATGTTTTTGTCAAGAGGCGCTGTTTTAAAATGGTTGTCCATTTCATGCGCGCCTGTTAACAAAGCCTCAAAATTTTCAAACCCAATTGTGCACGCAATGGATAAACCAATGGAAGACCACAACGAATAGCGACCACCCACCCAGTCCCAGAACACAAACATATTTTCAGGGGCAATACCAAATGCAGTCACTGATTTTGTATTGGTAGATACGGCAACGAAATGTTTGGCAACGTCTCCTTGTTGATTTGAACTGGAGAGAAACCATTGCTTAGCAGACTCAGCATTCGTCATTGTTTCCTGCGTGGTGAACGTCTTAGAAGCAATGATGAAAAGTGTAGTCTCCGGGTTAAGGTTTTTAACCGTTTCAGCTAGGTGAGTTCCGTCTACATTTGATACAAAATGTGGCTTGATGTTTTTATGATAAGGCTTCAACGCTTCGCATACCATTAGCGGTCCAAGATCGGATCCACCGATACCGATATTCACAATGTCTGTGATCGCCTTACCCGAATACCCTTTCCATTGTCCACTTAGTAGTTTTGTGGAGAAGTCGCGCATTTGAGCGAGTACTTTATTTATTTCTGGCATCACGTCCGAGCCATCTACCAGCACGGGTGTGTTTGATCTATTTCTAAGTGCGGTATGAAGCACCGCTCGACCTTCTGTCTTGTTGATCTTATCGCCACGAAACATTGAGTCAATGGCATTTGGCAATTCAGCCTCGGTAGCCAACTCAACCAATAAGGCTAAGGTGTCTTGCGTGATATGATTTTTTGAGAAATCAACTAACATGTCATTGAATGTGAGATGAAATTCTTTGAATCGCTCAGGATCTTCCTCAAATAGCTCGCGCAGGTGAGTGGCTTGCATGGAGATAAAATGAGATGTCAGTTTAGACCAGGCATTGGTTTCGGTGGGATCGATAGATGAAAGCATATTGTTTTATTAAGTCGACAAAAATAGGGAAGAAAAACGGATGCGTTTCTGACTTTTTTGAATCGACAATAAGAGACTTAGCGAAGTAAAAAAAGGTTATCCTCCGATTACCTTTTTTAGGTTTGCCACCAAACCTTCCCACAGATCTTGCAATTCTTCCTGATCATCAAAGTCGGAATAATCTGTCACTTTGAGAAAAGTGGTTTGAGTCAATTCATTTACTTCCAGACGAAGTTCGAAGTAGGAGGGATCATTTTCATCCTCTTTTGTTTCAGGCAGGTATTCGAATTTGGCAAAATGATTTGTTCGATGAGAACTGAGCCGTGCCTTGTGCTCCTCGTGATCCCATACAAACGTGAATACTTTTTCGGGGCTTATTCGCACGTCATCAGCAAACCATTCGGAGAGGCCACTGGCCGAATCGATATAGGGATACAACATTTTTACGGAGGAATGGATCTCGAAATCAGTTGTAAAAAGATTTTTTTTAGTTTTTGTACTCATACTTATTGTGATTGGATTTTAATTTAGCTCAATTTTTACTGTCCAACAAGGGCGGGGGTCATTGTTTGATAAATTCAAGAAGAAATCTAATAAGTTTTCGTTGGCGTGTCATTTGATACTGTTTAAATCTGAAAAGTTTATAAATTTGCACTCCTAAAAAATAAATAGAGCAGTAGCCTGCCTGCCGGCAAGGCAGGCTCAGGTGGTTAGAGCGTTGGATTCATATCCGCCTGAGGCGGACGGGGGTTCGAAAGGAAAATATGATGAAATGGAATAATTAGGCGCGGTAGCTCAGGTGGTTAGAGCGTTGGATTCATAACCCAAAGGTCGGGGGTTCAACTCCCCCCCGCGCTACTTTTAGAGTCCATTTTTGTTGTTTATATTTTGTTTTCCGCCCGTTTCGACAAAATCTAAATTGGGCAAACGGGTTCCTTGATAAGCCGTTTTCATTCTCACAACTCGTTGGCAAAAAAAGGTTGGACGAATAGCTTCCGACCTTAGACCACAAGCGTTGAAGCGTGAGAAAGAGCTCAAATCAGGAAAAGGCCGGGAATGGGTTAGGGAATCATTGGAGCTACAATATCTCACAAGAGGATTCATATCCGCCTGAGTTACTTTTAATCTTGCCACTAATTTTTATTTCAGATCCAATTAAAGTGGCGCTATTTTTGAGTTAAGTTGCGTTTGTTGGGAAAATGAAAAAAATAGACAAACTCATCATCGGCTCGTTTGTAGGCCCTTTTATCATCACTTTACTGGTAGTAGTTTTCATTTTGCTGATGAAGCAGATGCTTATCTATTTTGACGATATCATCGGTAAAGGTTTAGAGTGGGGTGAGTTAGGGTCTTTGCTTTTTTACTTTTCAATATTCATGATTCCTCAGGGGCTCCCCCTTGCTGTGTTGATGTCTTCACTCATCACATTTGGTAATTTGGGTGAACATTTTGAACTGACCGCGATCAAAAGTTTAGGTATTTCTCTTACACGCGCACTTGTCCCCATTTTTGTCCTGGTTGTTATAATCACAGGGTTTGCCTTCCTGGCCAATAACTACATGGTGCCTAAGGCTGCACTTGAAGCCTATAGCCTCATGTATGACATAAAACACAAGAAGCCCGGCCTCGATATTAAGGAAGGTTCATTCTATAACGGGATACCTGATATTAGTATTAAAGTGAACCGAAAATTCAAAGATGGGATTACATTGAAAGGTGTAATCATCTACGACCACCGCGGCAGAATTGGTAATAAGCAAGTAATCGTGGCTGATTCGGGTAAGATGTATACCATGCTAAACGATCAATACCTAAAATTAGAGTTGTTTCATGGGTACGATTACACGGAAGGTAGTGGTTCGGGGCAAGACGAAACTGGACGGCCGACCACAGAAGAAACCTATCGCAAAACAAAGTTTTCGAAAATGCAGGTAGTGCTAGATCTTTCTTCATTTGGAATGAATCGAACGGATTCCAGGTTGTTCAAGGGAAATCGGATTATGCGCAACGTGAGCGAATTAGAGTTGGATCTGGATTCGGTGAAAGGCGAATTGTACACCCAGAAGATCGGACTCTACTCAAATCGCACCTCCTTTTTCAGCCTTCATTTCAAACGTGATTCTATTGTACTTCCTAAAGAGTTGCAGGATTTTAGAAAACAAAAAGATTCAATCTACCGGGCTAAACTGGCATCCGTTACAGCTACACCTAATTCCACGTTCACAGCGCCTAGCTATAATCCGGCTATCCCCAGCTTCAACACAGTGGGTTATGTTAAACTTCCTGATTCTATCACCAGAAAAGAGCGTCACCTGTCAGATAGCCTCTATTCATCCGAGACAAGAACGAAGGCTGAGATCGCAACCGCGCTTAATAGGGTAAGAATGGCTAAAAGTCAACTTCAGAACTACAATACAAACACCGATACACAAATATCTGAATACAAGGTATTTAGGATTCAATGGCATAAGATCTTTGCCAACTCTATTGCATGCCTTGCCATGTTTCTGATCGGTGCGCCACTTGGCTCCATCATTAAGAAAGGCGGGTTAGGTGTACCCGTTTTGGTTTCTATTTTGTTTTTCATCCTGTATTATGTCCTAGACTTGATGGGCACGAAATGGGCAAAGCAGGATGTGATATCGGTTCCGGTTGGTGTTTGGATGGCGAACTTCATTCTTTTCTGGATTGGAATGGTGTTTTTGCGCCAAGCTCGAATTGATGCGCGGCTTTTTGATGCGGATTTTTACCATGTGTTCTTAGATAAAGTGAAAAAGAGGGTTAGCAGCCTAAAAGGTCTGCCGAAAGTTGCCTAGCTCTTTGGAATTTAAGGTCAATTCCAATACTTTTGCGCGATTATAAAAAGATAAAAAAGAAAATTTTAAGCGATGCAACTCACCTCGGAAAAAAAACAAGAACTATTCAGCAAGCACGGGTTTGCTAAAATGAAGACAGACACAGGCTCACCTGAGTCTCAGATCGCGATGTTTACTACACGCATTAATGACCTGACGCAACATTTGAAAGGCCACAAAAAGGATTTTTCAACTCAACAAGGCCTTGTGAAATTGGTCGGTCAGCGGAAGAGACTATTGAACTACCTCCAAAAGAATAATATCACCCGCTACAGGTCGATCTTGGCGGAACTAGAGCTCAGAAAATAATCGAATGAAAATGATGAAATAGGGAACCCAAAAAATGGTTCCCTATTTCATTTTTTATAAATCTGAAGAAGTAGGTTTCAACCCACATTATTCATTAAAATCCTAAATGATGTACTGTCACTGCCAGACCTGCCTCACAAAAAGCGCGTGCTGGTTTGGGGCATAGCATCTTAAACACTAAAAATAAAACGATGAATTCAACAATAGTAACAAAGACTTGCAAGCTGCCTGATGGACGCGAAATTACCGTAGAGACTGGCAAGCTGGCTCGGCAGGCAGACGGTGCAGTAGTAGTGCGCATGGGCAACACTATGCTTTTAGCAACAGTGGTAGCTAATCAAACCCATAAAGAGGGCACGGATTTCTTACCGATGTCCGTAGATTATCAGGAAAAATTTGCCGCCACCGGGAAGATACCAGGTGGTTTTTTAAAACGAGAAAGCAGACTTTCAGACTATGAGATACTGATAAGCAGGTTAATTGATCGCGCTATACGCCCCTTATTTCCAGATGATTATCATGCTGAGACTCAAATAATGATTCAATTGATTTCGGGTGACCCGAATGCGTTACCGGATTCATTGGCAGCCTTTGCTGCTTCTGCAGCACTTTCAGTTTCTGACATACCTTTTCAGGGGCCAATATCAGAAGTTCGAGTAGCTCGCGTTGACGGCAAGTATATTATCAACCCAACTTTGGAGCAAAAAGAGAAAGCTGATTTGGACTTTATCGTAGCTGCTTCCATCGAGAATATTTTGATGGTAGAAGGGGAGTGCAAGGAGATCAATGAGGAAGATATGTTGGAGGCGCTGAAGTTGGCGCATGAAGCCATCAAGGTTCAGTGCGAACTCCAAATCGAGTTAACAAAAGCGACTAACAAGACAGTGAAACGCGTTTACAATCACGAAGTGAAAGACGAAGCTTTCAAGGCAGAACTTCATTCGTTATTGTACGACAAGGTGTATGACGTAGCCCGTCAACAGTTAACCAATAAGCATCAACGTTCTGAACTGTTTGGTAAAATTGTGGAGGAGTATGTCGCTTCACTACCTGAGGATACAACGGTCAGTAAAGACTTGGTAAAGAAGTACTATAAGGACATCCAGAAGAAGGCGTGTCGTGATCTTGTATTGAACGAAAAGGTTCGGTTAGATGGTCGTAAAACCAACGAAATCAGGCCGATATGGTCTGAAGTAGATTATCTTCCAATGGCACATGGTTCAGCTATTTTCACTCGCGGAGAAACGCAGTCGTTAAGTACGGTAACGCTCGGAACAAAACTTGATGAGCAGATGATTGACGGTGCCATGTTCTCGGGTAGCAATAAATTCATTTTACATTACAACTTCCCTTCCTTTTCAACCGGAGAAGTAAAGCCCAACAGGGGCCCTGGACGCAGAGAAGTTGGTCATGGTAATTTGGCGATGCGCGCCCTAAAGCAGGTATTACCAAACATGACTGAAAGCCCCTACACAATCCGACTGGTTTCAGATATTCTGGAATCAAACGGTTCGTCATCTATGGCTACAGTCTGTGCGGGCTCATTGGCGCTGATGGATGCAGGTATAAAGATCTCGGGCCCGGTATCCGGCATTGCTATGGGTATGATCTCGGATAGCGCTACAAAGAAGTACGCCATTCTTTCAGATATCTTAGGTGATGAGGATCACTTAGGAGATATGGACTTCAAGGTAACGGGAACTGAAAAAGGAATTACCGCTTGCCAGATGGATTTGAAAGTGGACGGCTTGACATATGAAGTATTAAAAGAGGCGTTGGATCAGGCGAAGGAGGGGAGAGCTCATATTCTTAACGAAATGAAGAAAACGCTGGCTGCGTCCAAGCCGGATTTGAAACCGCACACACCGCGTGCAGTTACCATTGTTATTGACAAAGAGTTAATTGGCGCGGTAATCGGCCCAGGTGGAAAAGTGGTTCAGGATATTCAAAAGACGACAGGTGCGACCGTGGTTATAGAAGAAGTAGGGAATAAAGGTATCGTCAATATCTTTGCTAATAATCAGGAAGTTATGGACGCTGCTGTAAGGCGTGTAAAGGCAATTGTTGCCGTTCCTGAAGTAGGCGAAGTCTACAATGGAATTGTAAAATCGATCATGCCATTTGGAGCGTTTGTAGAGTTTATGCCGGGTAAAGATGGCTTGCTTCACATTTCAGAAATCAAATGGGAGCGATTAGAAACGATGGATGGTGTAATGCAAGTAGGTGAGGAGGTAAAGGTGAAATTGGTAGAGGTGGATAAGAAGACCGGTAAGTTCAGACTTTCCAGAAAAGTGCTGCTTGCCAAGCCTTCAGCTAAAGAAGAAACACCATCGGCCTAATCTTTGCTAGTGCTGTTTTTTGGAACTAATTTTCCATTTTTACGTGTTGAAATAGGCTATTAGAAAGAACACCGATGAGACAATTAAAAATAAGCAAACAGATCACCAACCGTGAGAGCCAATCGCTTGATAAGTATTTGCAAGAGATTGGTAAGGTTGATCTGCTCACTCCCGATGAGGAGGTAGAGTTAGCCAAGCGGATTAAAGAAGGAGATCAAATAGCATTAGAGAAACTCACAAAAGCCAACTTGCGTTTTGTGGTGTCCGTAGCAAAGCAGTATCAAAATCAAGGCCTTTCATTGGGGGATTTGATTAATGAAGGTAATCTGGGCTTAATAAAGGCAGCCCAGCGTTTTGATGAAACTCGCGGATTCAAGTTCATCTCTTATGCCGTGTGGTGGATTCGCCAAAGTATTTTGCAGGCGCTGGCTGAGCAGTCTCGTATCGTGCGATTGCCGTTAAATAGGGTAGGGTCTTTAAATAAGATATCGAAAACATTTTCTGAGCTAGAGCAAAAGTTTGAGCGTGAACCATCACCAGAGGAATTAGCTGAGGTGCTTCAAGTTACAACGGCTGAGGTGGTTGATACAATGAAGATATCGGGTCGCCACGTATCTATGGATGCACCATTTGTGCAAGGCGAGGAAAACAGTTTGTTGGACGTACTAGAAAACGACAGCGAAGAGAAACCCGATTCAGGTTTAATGACCGACTCATTGAGAAGAGAAGTGCAACGCGCGTTGTCAACGTTGACGCAACGCGAATCAGACGTTATTACCTTGTACTTTGGTTTGAATGGCGAGCATGCGTTGACATTGGAAGAGATTGGTGAGAAATTTAGTCTTACCCGCGAGCGTGTTCGGCAGATTAAAGAAAAAGCAATTCGAAGACTACGTCATACTTCCAGAAGCAAGGCTTTAAAACCTTACCTGGGATAATGTAGATTTTGTAATACCATTATTGAAGGTCTCGATCGCGAGACCTTTTTTTGTTAAAATTTTGTTCTCTATTTTATGACAACTGAAAAAGTAAAAGTTTTGATTATTGGTTCCGGCCCAGCTGGCTACACGGCTGCAATCTACGCAGCCCGTGCCGGACTAAAACCTGTTTTGTATACGGGAGGACAGCCTGGCGGGCAATTGACAATTACGAACGATGTGGAAAATTTTCCGGGCTACCCTGACGGAATCAACGGACCACAGATGATGATGGATTTGCAGAAGCAGGCTGAGCGATTTGGAACTAAGATACATTATGCTCTGGCTACCGCGGTTGATTTCTCTACCTATCCATTGAAAGTGACGATTGATGAAAAGCATCAATTGGAAGCGGAAGCAGTAATTGTTGCCACCGGGGCTACCGCCAAATATCTTGGCATCCCATCCGAAGAGAAGTTTTCAAATAGAGGCGTTTCGGCATGTGCAGTTTGTGATGGATTCTTCTACCGTGGCAAAGAAGTGGCAGTTGTGGGGGCTGGAGACTCAGCTGCTGAAGAAGCTACTTACCTGGCGAACCTTTGCCCTAAAGTTCATTTGATCGTGAGACGTGAAGAGATGCGTGCCTCAAAGATCATGCAGCAACGAGTGAAAAATACGCCTAATATTGAGATTCATTGGAACTCAGAAACAGACGAGATATTAGGGGATGAAAGCGGTGTAACCGGAGTTCGTCTAGTAAATACAAAAACCAAAGAGAAGAAGGATATTTCAATCAGCGGATTCTTTTTAGCCATTGGGCATAAACCCAACACCGAAATTTTCAAAGATCAGTTGACTATGGACGAGGCAGGCTATGTAAAGGTCACTCCAGGCACAACAAAGACAAATGTTCCGGGTGTGTTTGCGGTTGGTGATGTAGCTGACAAGGTTTACCGTCAGGCAATCACGGCTGCTGGCACCGGATGCATGGGCGCATTGGATGCTGAGAAATTTATCGTAGCTAAAGAAATGGAGTTAGTTAGTCATTAGATTCGTTGTTAGTTATTCGTTAGTGGTTGTTCGTGAAAACTTAAAACACAAACGAACATCCACCAACGAAAAACGATTTTAATATGAAATTAGACATTCTCGTTTTTGCTGCGCATCCGGATGACGCAGAGCTGGGTTGTGGGGGCACCATCGCAAAGCATGTTAGCTTAGGGCATAAGGTTGGAATTGTTGATTTGACCAAAGGTGAGTTAGGTACGCGAGGCACTATACAAACACGTGCCGAAGAAGCGACCGACTCAGCACGTATTCTTGGTGTGGCGGTGCGAGAGAATCTTCAATTACGTGATGGCTATTTTCTTAACGATGAGGCACACCGGTTGAGACTGATCGAAGTGATTAGGCATTTTCAACCTGAGATTGTTCTAGCCAATGCAGTTCATGATCGCCACCCCGACCATGGGCAAGGTGCGGAATTAGCGGCCAAGTCTTGTTTCCTTGCGGGATTGGCAAAAATTGAGACTAAGCGCGCTGGTGAATGGCAAAAACCTTGGCGCCCTAAGCATGTATATCACTACATCCAAAGTGCTCTAATTGTACCAGATTTTGTGGTTGACGTTTCTGAGCATTGGGAAACAAAGATGAGTTCGATCAAAGCATTCCGAACACAGTTCTTCGATCCGTCTAACAATGAACCAGAAACATTTATTTCAAAACCTACTTTTCTAGCTTTTTTAGAAGCACGTGGAAAAGAGTTTGGTCAATCTATTGAAGTCGAATATGCGGAGGGATTCACTACGTCTGGCAGGCTTGGAGTAGATGATTTGTTCAAGTTGAGATAAACTATCGAATTGGGTCAAACCGATGATGAGGTGTTCATGAGTTTCCTCCAAGAAAACGTGAGATTTACTTTTTAACTACCTTGATTCTGCGGATTCTACTTTCCTCTTTTAACTGAAGCAGGTAAATGCCTTGTGTTAAATGTTGAACGTTTGCATGATAGACATCACCACGTTTTTCAAATTCAATGGTGTTTCGTCTTCCCGCAAGGTCGACTAATTGGACACCCGACAATTCACCCTTTATGCCAGATAACTCAAGATAATTTTCGGCTGGATTGGGGTAAGAACTTACCGTACTGCTAACGCCCACTAGATCACCTGTTACAATGAGCGGCACATCGGCAGAGAACTCACTTACACAGCCATCAATCGTTACCTGCACTTTGTAGATACCCGGTGCTGTAACTGGAAGAGTTGCATTGGTGGCGGAAGGAATAACAGTTCCATTTAAAAACCATTTGTTTCCTGTTTCTGTGTTTGAGGTAAGTATGATGGTTTCAACATTTATTCCAATGACTGTTACAATTGGTTTAGCAGGTTTTATACAAAAGGAGCGTGTGACCTCTGGCGCAGCATTAAATGAATCATTACCTCCCTGGTTGGCTTTAATGATTGTGCGTCCTGCTTTTACAATCGTTGCTGTGTTGCCGCTTATCGTCACTCTATCAGAGTCTGCTGTGAAGGCCACGCCAAGACTTGAAGTGGCTGTTGCTGTCAAAGCAAACGGAGCATCGCCAACCGTTTTGTCGGGGATAGCTGTAAACGAAATGGTTTGATTATCCTTGAGGTTAACTTCCACATCAGTCGAGAACTTGCTAACACAATCGTCTTCTGTTACCTGCACCTTGTAGTTACCAAGAGTAGTAGTCGTGAAGGTTGAATTGGTTGCGGAAACAATCACATTTCCATTTAGAAACCATTTGTTTCCCGTAGATGAACTAGAAGTAAGTAAAAATGTTCCTGTGGTTGGTTGACTGACGATAACAGTCGGCTTTAAAGGTTTGATGCAAAAGGATTGAGCCACTTCTGGTGCGGCATTGAAAGATGCGCTACCGGCCTGGTTGGCTTTAACGATTACGCGGCCAGCTTTTACAATCGTTGCTGTACTACCACTAATTGTGACTTTGTCCGAAGTAGTAGAGTAGGATATAGGTAGGTTTGAACTTGCTGTTGCCATTAACGCGAATGGAGCATCCCCAACTGTTTTATCTCCTATTGCTGGAAATGTGATGGTCTGCGAATTTACTGGCGGAGTAACTCCTTTTTGATATACTCTTACATAGTCTATTTCCATAGACGATTGTGTAAAGGCAGCATCGATGGCTCCACCTACTCCTCCCATGGCAATATTCAAGAGCAGATATTGCGGCTTATCAAATGGCCAGGTACTTGCATTCTTTACAGGTGGGTTGTAGGTGTAAAAGGGTACATCGTCAACTAAAAACTGAATCTTCTCTTCATCCCAAATTATTGAATAGATATGGAACGTAGAGCTTACTTGAGTTACGTTGATGGTCTTTGTGTTGATGGTATTACCGGAGCTAGAAGTAGTATGAATAGAACCGTGAATGACATTGGGATTGTTACCCCAGTGTTCCATGATATCAATTTCACCGGTTGCGGGCCAGTTTGTAGTTCCAAATTGACTGGAAAAGAATCCGCCAGGTTCATTGATATTCTTCCCGAGCATCCAAATGGCCGGCCACGTACCTGCACCTGTTGGTAGTTTAGCCCGGGCATCGACACGCCCATAGGTAAATGCGAAT
Organism: Flammeovirgaceae bacterium; assembly: GCA_021299455.1. Classification (GTDB taxonomy): domain Bacteria; phylum Bacteroidota; class Bacteroidia; order Cytophagales; family Cyclobacteriaceae; genus ELB16-189. The sequence goes on from JAJTGQ010000099.1 coordinate 12,892, forward strand.
TTGGAGTTTAAGCGCGCAGAAGTGTATTGTTTGGTAAAGCCTTGGTTTGTGAAGCTCTCTTTCTTCGCTACGATACTCAAAACGCCATTGCCTACGGATGAATTTTCAATCCGGTTCGTGTAGTGTTGTTGTTCATTGTTATACCAATTGCCGCCTGCCGGAAGTTGCGTTTGATGAAACCATAAGTCAGGTGAAATGGGTCCTGTATCAGAAAATTCATCAGACCATACCAGCGTGTAACCTCCAGTTTGCGCTAGTGCTGTAGTGCTCAGAAGCAACAAACCGAAAAATATAAAAATTCTCACAGGCGTTGGGATCATTTATTAGCACATTATCAATACTTCAACTTCTCGTCTTTATCCCAAATACCCCAATACGCTCCTACATCGCCTTCGGCACCAACTTTCCATGATTCATCGAAGGAAGAGAAATAGAATACCTTAATATCTTCTTCCATCGACCACTTTTGAGTGTTAATAAAGTACTTCATGAAATTTTCATCAGATGGCATGGCGGCACCAAAATTAGTACCTTGACTAGGCCAGCCTGTTTCACTAATAATTACCGGCTTTCCATTGGCAGCTCGTATAGCCTTGTTATACATTTCTTTCATGTATAACAATGAGTAGTCAATGTGGCAACCTTCCCAATACGGATAACAATTGGCGAGTACGACATCACATACTGCTGTTATCCGCGGCTTCACTTCAAATTCATAATAGGCGTCCACATATCCAACGGGAATACCCGGAATAGCCTGCTTCACTCTATTGATAAATGCGATTAAATCATCTTCGGTTAAATCACCGCGAAGCATGACTTCATTTCCAACAGCTGCGATATCAACGTATCCTTCTTTGGAAACCTTAATAAGGTTTTCTACTTCTTGTTGATTGATTTTGTCGTCATCACCTAACCAGGCACCCACCAGTGTGTTCATGCCTAGCTCTTTGGCAATTTTCGGAATCAGTTCGTTGCCCTCTGTACACGAGAAGGAGCGAACCCACTTAGTATAGGGCTGAATGATTTCCAGTCTCCTTCTGATTTGCTTCTCAGTAATAATCTCACCTGGCTTTTGTCCTTCTTCATAGGCACTAAAGCCAAGCCCATGCATGCCCGTATTCAACACTTTTCTAAATAGATTTCGCAACGATTCTGCAGTGGCCCCTTCGTACGAGATACCGGCCAGCGATAATAACTTTTCAGCTTTTGACGACATAGTTATTTGTATTTTAGATTTTCATTTTTATCCCATATTCCCCAACGCTGACCAACGTCCCCTTCGTGACGAACTTTCCACGATTCATCAAACGAGGAGAAATAGAACATTTCGATGTTCTCTTGTTGTGCCCAGTTTTGAGTATTGATAAAATACTTCATAGCATTCTCTTCCGAAGGTTGTGCATCACCGTTACTCGTTCCCTGATCAGGCCAACCGGTTTCAGTAATGATAACTTTTTTGCCTCGCGCAGCTTCCTGTGCAACCAGATACATTTGTTTCAAATAACCGGAAGCTTGATTGATTTTGCACCCTTCCCAAAAAGGATAGCAGTTGACTAAAACAACATCACAGGCGTCTGCCAGATCAGTGTGTTCTTTGAACTGAAAGTACGCATCCACATAGCCAACTGGTATGTTGGGCAGTGCCTTTTTTACACGGCCAATATAATTAAGCAGTTCCTGTTTGGTTAAGTCATTCCGAAGCAACACTTCGTTTCCAACCACGGCAATGTCCACATATCCTTGCTGAGCCAGATCTATTAGCTGTTTTATCTCTTCTTCATTTTTCGTTTTGTCGCTGTCGATCCACGCGCCCACCATTGTTTTAAGACCTTTTTCACGGGCCGCTTTGGGAATAAACTCATTGCCCTCGGTGCAAGAAAACGAACGCACCGATTTGGTGTGAGGCGCGACTATTGCCATACGTCTTTTAATCTGTGCCTCCGACAAGATATCCCCAATGTTCTGACCTTCGAGGTAAGGACTAAAGCAAATACCACTGAGACCTTGGCTGAGGTTTTTATTAAAACGTTCTTTTAAGCCCAAATTAGATAGCGAAGTAAAATCGACATCTGTTGCTAGCGCTGGTATCTTGTTCAGTGACAAGAATTTTTCCTTTTGATAATAAGAAGATGATTTTTTTGTTTTGGCCGCTTCACGCTTGTCTAACTCGGCACGCGTCTCATTGGCACGCTGTTCGTCCACATCGTAGTCGCGCATCACATATATGGCTACCAAAGTTCCCATAATAGGAATGACTGAGAAAAATATTCGCAGGCCGTCAATTGCTCCTTCTGATTGAACGGAGGCACTTGGGTCGAAACCCACCAACGTCATCAGCGTTCCGCTTAACAATCCAGCAATAGCAAACCCCACTTTCACCATCCACCAATAGATTGCCCCGAAAATACCCTCCCGTCTTTTGCCGGTGGTTAATTCATCCAGATCAATTACATCAGCCGTCATGGACATCATAATTGTGAATAAACTTCCGATACCAAAAGAGAAAAGCGGCAAAGCAAAAATAAACATGTATGGTTTGCCCGGCACAAACAAAAACCAAAACAGAATATAACCGAAAAGGGAAATACTTTGAGAAACAATAAAGGCCCGTTTTTTCCCCAACCATTTTGACATTCTTGCTACGATGGGAATGACCAGGAAGGTGGTGGATAGTGCACCTAAACTACCAAAGAGTGTTGGCCAAATTCCTGCTGCACCAGTATCGCCATTGAATAAATGGTAGACGATTATAAAGAATGAAAAACTAGCTATCGTATTAAAGGCGTTGAAAATGAAGAAAGTAGCTACGCACAATTTTCTGAATGGAATTGAGGTGAATGCTTCTTTAAAACCGAGGAATATCTCTTTTAGGCTATAACCTATAGAGCGAAAATTTAGTGGAGCATAATTTTCATGAAGTGACGACTTACCTTTAATAAAAATGGCTGGTACCATCGCAAAGATGGCACATGCAATACCTACCCAAACCGCAAGTGTTCGAGTCGCTACGTCAGCTGACGCAAACCAGCTTTTGTCATACATGACAACCCAAAACCAAGGAGCAATTACCCAGGCCCATTGGCCGATCCATTGAGCGATGGCCATGATGCTGGTGCGTTCATGAAAGTCGTTGCTCATTTCATAACCCATTGCTACGTAAGGCACACTAAAAAGAGTTAAGCCTAAATAGAATATGAAAGACCAAAACATAAAAAAGTAGAAGTTGTAGGTGATGCCATCTTCACGATACAACTGCCACATGATGACAAATGAAAAACCCATGAGAATGGCGCCTAAAAAAACGTAGTGTCTGCGCCTGCCCCAACGTGACTTGGTGTTGTCCGAGATGTATCCCATGATGGGATCAGTGATCGCATCGAAGATTCTTGGAAGAAAGAAGATTAGTCCCCACATCCAACCTGGGAATCCAAGATCTTGTACCAGCACGACCATAAATATTCCTAGCACCGCAGGGAACATTTGATTGGCTAGCATTCCCACACCGAACGCAATTTTTTGACCCATCGGGACTTTACTTGTAATCGTAGACATGGTTTTGGGTTTTAGGATGGATTTACTTTTTATCTATTAAACTCATTCAAATTCGGGATCCCTCACCCCGTCCTCGTTCCTCGGACACCCCTCTCCCGAGGGAGTGGGGATTGGGGTGAGGGATTTTTTTACTTTATCGGTGGCGCCATTACTTCATTCACTAACATTTTTTCATCTCCATTGTAAGTTTTAATAATCGGCTTGCCAGCACGCATTAGATTTTTGAACACCCCCTGATCGACTAATTTCCAAATAGGATATTTTGCTTCACCGGAAAGTCCAAATAATCCAAAATGATTTTCTGACCCATTCGGATTAGCTGCATCTTTCCATTGCTCGTCAAATGCTTCAAAATAAAAACAGGATATCCCAGATGTATTTGTCCACTCGCGCATAAGGTGATAATACTTCCCTTGTTTGTATTCATCGGTGGCCCTTGAGCCTTCTCTTCCATAAAACCCATCGGATGCAGACGCCCATCCGGTTTCGCCAATATGAATGGGCTTATTTACGCCTAAGCTCTTTACATAGCTCGCAACAGAATCGTATTGCGCTTTGGCAAATGCTACGGCACGCACAATGGCCGCATCTGCTTTTTCGACTTCAGAAAGTTTTGACTCCTCTGCCGGTACTCGCCAAAAATTTGGATTATAATGGGTGTTGTGATAGGGGTATGTGTGCATGGAAATGTAATCCACTGCTTTGATTATTTTCTCGAGATCTTCGGTGTGATAACTGGAGTCGCCACCACCCCATGAAGCAAAATCGTCAGAGCATGTAATCCAAAGGTCTTTTGGCAGTTTACCTTCGGCCTTCAGCGATTGTACATGAGTTACCCATTTTAAAATTACTGACGGTTGAACGAAATAGCTGGCTGCCCACCTCACCATCGCTTCATTGCCAACAGCAAGTATTTTAACGATATCCGGATATTGATTGGCTAACGCCACTGCTCTTCCGATTTCACCTTCGTTTTGTAAGCTTTCGATGTTATGATCTGGAGCTTGATCGGTCCACGCATTTTTGCAATCGATCCATGCACCCAACATCACGTACATTTCAAAATTAGGATCAACGACTTTTAATTCATGTATTGCTTTCAGTAAGTTCGATGCATGTGGCAGCTGTACATTGTAGGTTCGTACTATCCTGATCCCCATTGCTGATAAAATTTTTAAATCTTCCTGGAGTTGGGCAATCGTTGGCTGTTGTTCTCTGGATTTTTCGCGATAGCCTTCGTAGCAAATGGCTAAGTAATCGGGATTTCCTAAAATATTTTTCGCTGTCACTTCTTTTTGGTTAAGGGGTTGATCGGATTGTGTTTTTTGCTTTTGATTGCAGGAAATACTTGTCGCCAAAACAATTCCGAAACATATTGATTTTGCGATTAACTTCATATTGCCATTTATTAGTTCTGCATCGTTGAAGTCACTTTTCTATTTTTTATAAGTCAGTCCGAAGCCAAGAGGAAAGAGCGGCTCAATGGAAGCATCCCAAAAATTCGGACCATACTTACCTTGATAATCTTCTTCAGACGTAGGCCATGAATGAGGTAGCTTTCCTTTAAAATTATAATCACCAAAAAGTACCTCTGCAAGGCCATCGCCTTCCGATCCCGGGAACCAGGCAGCCACGAAGGCATCGGCTTGTTCTAGTTGTTTTGTGACTACGAGAGGCCTTCCCGAAATTAAGACAACAACTGTTTTGATCCCTTTTGCTGTGTAAGTATCAATCAACATTTGATGTTCTGGTGTTAGCGTATGCTGGTATTTATTCATCACGCCACCAATGTCACCCATAAATTCAGCGTAAGGAGTTTCACCTACCACAACGACAGCTACATCCACATTATCATAGTTTGCTGAACCATCCAGATCATGTAAAACTTCCTGCGATGAAAATCTTCTAATCCCTTCTAAGATGGTAGTAGCACCTGCATAATTTTCTGTCATACCCTGCCAGTTCACCGTCCATCCACCAGATTGTAAACCAGAGTTATTACCAAACTCACCCACCAACGCGATCTTAGCGTCCTTCTTTAACGGCAACACATTGTTTTCATTCTTGAGTAACACAAGGGATTCCCGTACGGCTTGTCGGGCGACATCGCGATGCGCCTGAATTCCAATCTTAGAGATAAGCCTGAGATCCGGAAAGGGATTGTCAAACAAGCCTAACCGAAATTTCTGCCTCAATATTCTACGTACTGCATCATCAATTCTTTCTTGTGAAATGACGCCATTCAACACACCGTTTCGTACGCCTTCCACATACATGTTGAAATCGCCTTCAACCGCCATTACCACATCTACACCTGCGTTGATAACATCTGTCCCGCCAAAGCGAGAATACGCTTTCCAGTCGGAAACAACGATTCCTTCAAATTTCAATGATCCCTTCAATACATCTGTGATCATAGCACGGTATGCATGCATCGGCACACCATTCAAACTATTAAAAGACGCCATGACGGAGCCGACACCGGCTTCAATAGCCGCGCGATAGGGTGGAAGCAAGCGCTCCATTACTTCGTCCTGACTTAGTGTTGTATTACCACCTTCCACTCCAAAATCGGTGGATCCATCCCCAATAAAGTGTTTGGCCGTTGCGATGAGTGAAACCTGTTGATCAAGCCCACCTTGGTGACCTCGCACAGAAGCTTTGGTCAACTCAGTTGTAATCTCTGTGCTTTCAGAAAATGCCTCATACACTCTGCCCCACTTTTCATTATAAGGAATAGCCACACAAGGGGAGAAAACCCAGTTAAATCCGGTGGCTCGAGCCTCAAGTGCTGTAATGGCCGCTGCGCTTTCTACCAGCTTCGAATTTCGTGCTGCTCCTAGTCCTATATTATGTGGAAAAATGGTTGCCCCAGCGTACGTATTTTGACCATGCACAGCATCCACACCAAAAAACATGGGAATGCCCAAACGAGTGGACAGCGCTAGCCATTGAAGTTGAACAAATTTGGCTTGCCATTCGGCTGCATCAGTACCGGGCGTTGGGCCCTGTGTATGAATAATTGAGCCGATGAATTTTGTCTTTATATCCGCGATTGTGATGTCATCAAAATGCCGCACCTGTGTCATCTGACCGATTTTTTCATCGAGAGTCATTTGCGAGAGCAAGGATTCAACTTTTTGCTCTATGGTCAGGTCGGTTTTGATTTCCTTATTCATTTCGTGCTACCGTAAATTATCTTGCTTTATCTGAACAACTATTCGTGTGATATCTCCGGTTCTACCAAACACTTTCTGACTGAGTGTTGTATCTAGATTCAAATTTTCAAGCGTAGAGAGTCCATTGCTCGATACTATTTCCAAAGCATTTTCATTGGCTAGTTTGTAAACAACCGGAACCTGGCAATAAGTAAAACACAAGGACTTTTCTTCCAAGGGTAGTTCGATTGTCTTCCCTTGTACGTTGACATAATTAAAGGTTTGCTTTTTAGTCAAGAACTCAGACTTTTTAAGCATGCATGGATTAAAAGAAAGTTGTCCATCTTTTACAAATACACCCAATTCGCCAAAGCGTGATATAATATCTTCTTTCACCTGGCCGGTCATTCCCGGTTGCTGTGCGCCTTTATTGGCTGGCGTATGTGAATACGGATCGGTTGGGAATGCTCCATAAAGCGTTGGGGGCTTATGTACGCCAATCCCTTCGCTTATCTCGTAGTAATGATCGATTAGTTGACTTACCAATTTATCATTCTCTTTGTCATGAATTGCTTTCAAGCAACACTCTTGTACAGCCAGTTGCAACTTAGAAACCATATGCCAGTAGATCGATCCTAATCCTTCGTAGCCAAAGAACGTACCTGATCTTCCGGTGAAAGCTTTGTGGTTAAATACACTTTCAAAAATTCGCAGCACTTCTTCTTTGTCAGAAGCAGGAGCATCAAATTTATTTAATGCATTTTTAAGATCGGTAGCATTTTTAAAGTTTCCATTGAAGTGAAGTCCGCCATTTATATCTTGCTCGACAATCTGTGTATTACTTTCTTTGATAAGCTTAGATAAGAAGCTTGACTTTGAGACATCCGCTTTCGGCAGATTGTTCTTTACTAAGAAGCCGGGCAAATTCTTGTTCGGGTATAATAGATAGCTGTACTGATCTTTTCTAAAAAGCGCACTCGACTTTAAGCCATCCAATGTGGCAAGTACTTCAGTCGATTTTAAATATCCTGAGCTAAGGGCAGCTACCTGACCTTCTAGCATTTCGCTAAGGTAAGAAATCGAAATTTCGCTTTTGCCTTCAATCGTCATCAAGTTATACGCATGGTACAAGTTGTCGTTTCTTTTGTTGGCGCGAATGGTATGTTCCAAATAGCGAAGGCATAGACTGGAAAATGCAATAACATTTTTAGTAGCTAACGTACTCCGTTGGTCACTAAAGGATTGATTATAAATTTGTGTTCGGTACTCACTACCAGCAGTTCCCAGACCATCGAGGATCGTCTTACGATCTTTATTTGTGATGTTGCCTGCCAGTAGATATTCATGCTTACTTAACGTTGCTTGACAATTATCAAAAAACGTTAACAACTCAGTGGAGATAGTTACCTCCTTGGTAGTACTTCTTTCAAGAATCTGATTGAAGAATTTTAGAAACCGATAAAGGTAGAAGAGTGTAACCATTGACACTCCATTTCCAACCAACGCGTTATTGGCATCATTCCATTCAGGGCGTTGGGTATTCATCCATATGCCACCTTCAGGGATGAAATTGGATAGTTTGGCGAGAACTGTTGCCAGGATTTTTTCAATAAAATTCACATGGTGAATGGTACCATTTTTATTCTGAAGCAAGACACTATCTGCACCGATCGTAGCCCTTCGTTCGTCTATGGAATGGTCAAGTTTGCGATCAAAATCAATCGTATCCTTCGGATTTCGTAATATGTCTTCGTAAGACTTAATTTTATAAGGAACGTTTGCATATGCAAAAACATTTTCGTTGAAATAGCCTGCGAGTTTTCCCGGAGCATGACTTTCTGAAAACTCCAGAAATTTCAATAGGTAGATAATTTGATGATCGCCCCAATAGCCAATGTATGACCACGGGTCATCGGCTTCAATTCGTTCCCAGTCGATACCGTTCTTGGTAACCCGATAAGGATTGTATCCATCGAAGGTCGAAGCGTTAAGGAATTTGAAAATCATTCCATCAATGAAATCAGGGTAGGAGTGAGCCAGTGCCTCCCAGTTTTGAAAAATATCGCGCCAGTTTCCTGCGTAGTCTAAAACCTTCGAACCGTCATGTTCGTTGCGGGTATTGATGGAAAATTGATTCCAGGGTCTGCTGGGATCGCCATGTCTTCTACTGAACTTCAGCGGCAAATACTCCAGGCTCAATCTCTTAAAGTCTTTATCTTTAGATTTTAGTGCGAGCTCCTTCAACACAGAAAGTGAAAACTGGTTGGCCAAGCTTCTGATACTTTCTTGATGTCGCGCAGCGACCTGTGGATTTGCTGCCGACAGATAGGCGCTAAAATCATTTTTTTCAATTTGATAGTTGTTATCAAAAATGCCACCGCGCATTATATTAAATAGGCCGTTGAAAAAGTGCCTGGTATCTTTTAGCCCATCGGCAGTCAACTGCAAGCCATCCGCACATGCATTGAGCTGAATGAGTTGTTTTGTTCCGGACTCGATGTCCTCTTTAATTCTAAATCCGAGATGCTTGTCTGTTTTGATTGCTTTAGCAATGGCTATGATTTGGGATGCGTTCTTATTCACATCGGCTACAATCATCCATTCCTTTTTACTTTTAGATTCAAGAAGAGCCTCTCCATGAAGGAAGTAAGCTCCTTTCTCTGCTTTAATGTCTGTTTCTTCTTTAATGGGCACTCCATTTCTGAAGTTAGCTAGTTGCGAAGAGGAGAGTAGGTGCTTTGCATTATCCATCCCAACTGACCAGGCAATATTAGCTTTTAACGCCTCACTGGGTTCGGCCTTATCTACAATGATCGCGCTGAGTGAAAAGATACCAATTCCGCTCTCTTGTTCGAGCTCACTTCGCTTGTAGGCATCCACCAAATTGCTGGTCTTGCTTTGTAGCGCACTGCCAACGCCATAAGGAATAATATTCTGAATGCCATCGATCAGAGAAATGGCTACTTCGGAAGTGCTTGCATTTGTTAGCTTACTGGTTTTTACAAAGCCATAAACGTTACAAGAAGTCCACTGGTATTGGAAGGCCAGTTCTAAGTCTTGATTGATCTCTTCGAAAATGATCTTATTGCCGTGAATACTCTTGTATAGATTTCTTTTTAATTGATATAAGTTAGCATAGCGAATAGAAAAAGGTTCCCATAGATTTGCTTTGCCATCTTTTTGGACGCGAAAAATTGTTTTCGATCCTGTCAATTCCGCAGACTCGATTATTTTGTCGTCCGTATAGTATGGGAATAATGCTTGTTCAGCATCTTTTCTTCCTGCGCTCAAGCCCCCATTGCTCCCAATAAACATCCAGTGATTAGAGTCACTCAAGATGCTCATGAAGAATGGACGCATAGTGTCAACATTCGAAATCTGATAGTAGATTTCGTTGTCGAACTTGACTTCCGTTAGCAGTGTTCGTTCATCTTTTTTCACCATGTATAGGATGGGGTTTAGCCAGTGGTGATTAGGTTTCAATCTATTGAAAAATAGGTCGAGTGTTTTACGCTCGACCTATTAAACAAATCATTTTTGTTAACTACCCTATGGATTAACTTTTATAGATACATTATCAAAGAATGCTGTCACACTACAGCCTGCCACGGCACCGCAAGCGGCTTTTAGTTGTAGCGTTATTCCACCGCCAACATCACCTTGCGCAACCGAAGCAGTCGTAGTTGTGTAAGTATATGTTGTCCAAGTACCAGTAGGTGCAAGCGGGGCACCGCCACCAAGGATTTCAGCTTTCGATGTACCACCTCCAGTTTTTTCAGAGAAAAATTCTGCAAAAACAACGCCACCAGCTCCTGTTAATGATCCTTTCAAATCAAACTTTACTGTCACGCTCTTTCCGTTCGTTATGGATCCAGCTAAAAGATTTGCCTGTTTAATAATTACGTCTTGAGCCTCGCCTGCCAATAGCCTGCCTGAGAATGTGCCGCCATTCGCCTCTGCATTTGAGACCGTAAATGTTGCACCTCCGTTAGGAAATTCGGTCCAGCCATTTTTATTCCCTGTCTCGAAGTCACCGTTAACAGTGACCTCAGTTCCAGGAGTACCACCGCCACCGCCACCAGTTCCGGCAACCTGAATGATGTCATCAAAATAGTATACATCACCATCACAAGGTTGATCTCTATCAAAGTAAATAATCATACTCTTTGATGTTCCAGTAGTAACGTCTGAGAAATCAAAGGTCAACTCTTGCCATACTCCGACTTGGGTTATACTTGCAACTCTGTCATAGGCAGGGGAAGTATCAGGGAACGGAAGTCTTTCTAAACGCAATGTTACCTGCGTCACCTGCGTCTCAGCCAAGACTTTCATTTTGAACGCTTTTTTTGTAGCTGTGCTCCAATTTATTGCTGTTTCCAGTTCTATACCTACTCCTGACCATGTTTCGCATGCAGCAGTCTTAGTATACCTTTGAACGTTGCAACTGGTATTAATTCCAGCGATTTTTGGATTAGTTACGATGCTTGAATTGATGGCTCCAAAGGGATCAAAAGTAGTTGCGAATCTAAAAGTAGGAGTTACGACAGTATTGGTTTTAAATGTCCAATTGATATCTCCATTCGCAGGGTTTATATTTTCTGAAGCTTCTGTCGTGCATGGCGGTACAAACTCAACCAGCTTTACATTATCGATAACTACAGTACCTACAGCAGCACCCATGTCAAAAATCACACGGCTGTTAGCTCCACCAAAGGAAGCTGCAGAAAGGTCAAGTGTAATTGTTTGTTTTGCGGTTGTGAGATTCACTACTTTAGTATCGTTCGTCCAAGGGTCAACACTCAATCCAATACCCGCAACCATAGTGCGTGCGACACCCGAAGAAGCTTCGAAAGTAAGTTTGTAGTTCTTGCCTTGTACGAGCGGAAGCACTTGACTTAGATTGACATCGAATGCATTTCCGGCAGTTGCCACGTTTACAAAATTAAAATTGGTTCCACCCTCGTTGATCACATTGAATCCATTGCCAGACCATGCATCACCCGCCTGTCCTTTGACAATGCTAAAAGCGCCATTATTTAATAATCCATCATCAAACGCAGTAACAATTACCGATCTCGAAACTCGAACAGCTGTGTTTCCAGCTAAATCAGTAACATCGTAGGTAATCGTATAGGTACCGGCAACTGCTGTGTTTACTGTTCCAGCCTTTACTATTTTAGAAGTAATATTGCCGTCCAGATTATCATTGGCTGTAGCGCCTTTATCAGTGTATGGATCTCCAATCGTAAGATTGATTGTTGCATCACCAATCAGTGTAATGACAGGTTTTGTTGTGTCAACAGGAGGTCCTGGCAAAGTAACAGTAAATGTATTCTCTGAAGTAGCAGTACCGCCTGCCGTATTCGAGGCAGTTAACTTCACTGTGTACGTACCTGTTTGATATGTTTTTGCAGGCTCAAATTGAGCAGAGGTTGTTCCATCGCCCAAGTCCCACAAATAAATGGCCGCATTGGTTGATGTGTTTTTGAATGTCACAGCACCCGTGGTGTTATTCACTGTTGCCGTAAAGCTCGAGGTGACAGCAGGTGCGACCGCGTCACTACCGCCACATCCCACAGCGAAAATCCCTAATAGAACAATCGCTGTACTTGCAAAGAGAACAATCGATGCACTCCTTGCATTTTTTACTAGTTGTTTCATCATTTTTGTTTTAGTTTAATTTAATTTAATTTAATCGGTTATCTACTCTTACCTTACTCATTTATACACTCTTACATAATCAATCAAAAAGGTTTGCGGAAATACCGTTTCGCTATTTGGTGATCCAACAAAACTTCCGCCTACGGCAAGATTCAGAAGGAGGTAAAACGGTTTATCAAACACCCATTTGCCCGGGAGATCTGCCGGTGTGAGTTGGTTGTACAAAACATTGTCAACATAGAAGTTGATGTAATTGGGTCCCCACTCTACTCCAAAAACATGAAACTCGGTATCAAATCTGCCATTTTTTAGTGTGTAACTTTTGCCAATCGATTGACCGCCTGAATAGCCGGGTCCATGAACGGTACCAAGCATCGTAGATGGATTCTGTCCCCTAAATTCCATGATGTCGATCTCTCCAGCACCTGGCCATGGATTGGTGTCGATGTCTGATCCCAGCATCCAAAATGCCGGCCAAAGGCCTTGGCCCCATGGCAACTTCATTCGGGCTTCGAATCGACCGTAAGTCTGTTCAAACTTTCCCTTCGTTATTAACCTGGCCGATGTGTATTCCGCTCCACTAAAAGATTCTTTCTCAGCCGTAATGACGAGATTGCCGTCTTTTACTGTAACATTTTTTGAGCGATTGGTGTAGAATTGAAGTTCGTTATTTCCCCATCCATTTTGCCCGCGTCCAATATCAAAGCCCCACAAATTCGGATCAGGCGCTCCATTTTTATCAAATTCGTCCTGCATTACAAGTGTGGTAAAATTGACCACTTTTTGTGTGTCATCGGAGCATCCCAAAAAAAGAAAGAACAAGGTTGGCAACAGCAGGCTTTGAACACTAATGAAGAGCCTTTTTGGTATAGATTGATTTCCCTGATTCATTTTTGTTTTTTTAATTTTTATAGAAGTATAAGTTATCCAACAGGAAGTTGATGTTCCCAACAAAGACTATTTGAGCAAGATTATTTTTCTGAGTTGCTATGCTGCCCGTTAGTGGAATGTCAATAGAAACCCACTGACCTTTTGTAATTTGACTTGAAGGAACCGTATATGTGATTTCTTTATCATCCTCTATCGGACCTCCGGTAAAGACGTTTGTATTTAGTACTCCATTGGCACCTCGATCTCTTACCTTGATTTCGAAATTGGCACTTGTTGGCTCATTTGTCCAAATATCTAAGTGCAGAAATTCCATGGAGGTTGCGTTGACGGATGGATTATTAAATTCGATACCTACATAGTTCAGCTGAGTGTAGTACTTCAAATTGTCGTTGTTGATTTTGATGTCAGCTGTTTGCGTGGTAGAACCTCCATAGAATCCGTTAAAGAAATCAACCGGCACATTGGGGTAGGCATTACTAAACAACGAAATGACATTGGCCGCGGGACGACTAGGGGCAGGCAATAGGGTGATATTGCCAGAGGAAGCAATTGAGAGTGACCCTTTTGCCTTGACGCCATTCAACTCGGCAGTGATTTTTGCATTTCCTGTTCCTACTATTGAAACAACCCCTTTTTCATTGACAAGTGCGACAGCTGGATTGGATGACGTGAAGTCGAAGTAAGCTGGCCCTACTGAAACGGTTTGGTTTTGTCCAGAAACCAGATTAAACGTTTGCGTCAGGCCGCTAATAGTGCTGGTGACTCCAATGAAAGATGACTCCAACTTTTCTGCTCCATTGAAAATGGTTGGCCTTGGTTGAGCAATAGTGCCCAACTTTTCATACTTCAATTCATCAATCCAGAAGGTATAGCCGTTGCCATTTTCAGGACCTTCGGCATACCAAAACATGCCTTTTTCAAGAGTAAGACGAGAAGGGTCGGGGAGGGGTATTGTGTATTTTGTCCAAGTAGTATTTATTCTCATGTTGTTCAGGGTAGTCAGGAATTTATTTTCTCCAAAATTATTCCCAAACCCAATCTCGTTGATTGTTGCTGATTGTGTGGCTTTTGCCCAAAAGGTTAGCGCATCGTAGCCAGACAGATCACGACCTCCGTTGTCGGGAAAGATCGCTCCAGCATATGCTCCGGTAGGGTCGCCCACATTGGGAACATCAAAACGCATAGAAGATGAGCCAGCGTAGCGGGTTTGGGTGTCTACTGTGAACGCATCCAGTTTTGAGCCGCCAAAGGGAAAGTATTGCAATCCGCCACTGAAACCATCAATATAAACAGCTGGATTATTTGGGAATTTGGCAACTTTTACCTCCTCCGACAAATTTCTCTGACAGCCGGATATGAACATTGCTATAAATCCTATAAGGATTGCGAAGAGTAGTTTATTTGTTTTCATGTATTCTTCAGGTTATTATCTTCCAACACTAACTCGTACATAGGTTCTGAATTCCCATTCATTTCCATTTGGGAAACCAACCGGGCTAATGATTGGCGAAGTAGCAAATTCTTGCGCCACATTGGGTAGGTACCTTGGCGAATATTTGTCTAGTGAACGCCATATCATTTGCACGCCTACCGATGTGTTGGGAAGTAGAAACCAATCTGGTTTGCCAATAGTGGTTGATAAATCGGCCATTACCTGTACAGGAAACGTTAGGTTAAAATCGCGGTGGTAGTCAAACGGACCCCAGTCGTTAAATTTCAGGTGCGAAGACAGTTTAATTTTCTTATAGATTACTCGCAAGTCTCCGCCAAAGCGTTCAATGGCTCGTTGATCCGAACCGTTGGCCTGACCATTTCCCGCAAAAAGGTTGGCTATGATACCCAATTTGGGATTGACCTTGGAGACGATACGAGTATTAACTTCCCATAAATCAAGTGCTGGCGCTGCACCAGCCGCTGCAGTCGGAACCCTTCCAGTCCCTGGGAAAATGATGGCAGCATCCTGTGAGGTAGGCAGATGGCGATAGACAAATCCAACACTGGCCGCAAGGCTCGCATCCTCTGAGCGATCATTGTCCCACTCATACATCCAGGTACCAGGTGTCGGATCGAAAGTAAGTAACAACTCTCCTCCAACGGTTTCTCGATTAGCTCTTACCACAAACGGATCGACTAAAATATTTCTAAGTCTGCCTGGGCCCCCAGCATTTGCCGGCATAGGATTAACCAATGGCTTTTGCCATAAGAAGTTAGGGGCTATTTGCCATTTTCCTAAGCTATAAGTGAAGCCGGTAAGAAAGTTGTTTTGATTTCCGCTACCACTATCTTTCAATCTCCAGCCGGTAAATGTTTGCGTATAATCGCCCCCGCCATTGGCAACAAGTCCCATTGCCGCTGCCTGACCATACCAGTTGACTCTTCCAGATGCATAGGTCAGTTTTATTTTGGCACCCCAGGTATCGGTAGATTGCACTTGGTCAACAAAGACTTGATAATTTCCTTCGCTTCCGCGTGTTGTTTGAAATTCTCTACCCACAAGCGGCTGTCCACCCCAGATACCCCCGGCTTCTATCTTTAGTTTGCCAAAGAATTTTCTGGATGCTTGGATGGTAAGCCTGCGTGTCCTTGGTTGAGGTACAGCAATTGAACTGATGGCTGCTCCCGGCTCTTCGAGATCCTCATGAAAAATGCCGGTAATACTTAGCTTACCTAGCTCTTTTGTGTACTTCACCAATACGGCCGGGTTAGCCGCCCACCAAAGTTCGCGGCCATACGCCACTTTCAAGCCCTTTAAGGATTTTTTCCCTGCAACTTCCATCCCTTGCGGAGCAAGGCCATTGTAGATATCGATGTTCGGTCCATAATTAGCTTCGGGGTACAATCCGAAAAAATCACCTTCATATCCCCAATGGTAATGTCCTGTTCTATAGAACCCTTTCAAATCAAAAAGCTTATGATTCCATGAGTATTCAGCGCGATAAACTTGTACACGATCAGGTGTGGTTGTTACGGGGTTTCCTGCCGAGTTTATAAATGTTTGTGGACGACCTCTGTTTTCGTAGAATATTTCGTTGATGGGATTTTGTGCAACATTTCCCAACACGTTAAAAGTCACATTTGCACGCATGTTTGACGCTGGATTTGCTTCGATGCCAACGAAGTAAGATTCCATGTTGTCAAAACCCAATTTGTTTGGAAAAGCCGGTTTAGTCGGATCAGGTTTCTTAGGTGTGGTGATTAGATTTCCTCCGGTAGTAAACGTTGATATGTCTGCACGAAGTTCACTTATCCGAAGCTTCGATGCCTGCTCACCAACAAGCGCAGCTTTATCGCCACGTGCTTTGATGACGGCATCCATTAGTTGAATACCGGAAAAAAAATCTTCCACCCCTTTTTCAGTTACTCCCTCTCGATAGGGGTTAAGGGTATGGGCTTCTTTTAAAGCATAGTAAGCGGCACGTGGATACAATGCATAAAGCCCGCGTGGGTTCGTCTGGCCTTTTGCGCAAATGCCAAACCACTCTTCGTTCATATTATTATCTCCCTGCTTGAAGTCACGTGTATAACCACCATTGGACCATGACGCATTATCATCATGAACATCCAAGTCTTTTGTTTGCCCGAATTTCCACCAGCCATCACTAAACTGGAAGGTAAACCCTCCCAATGAATTTCCTGCTTTTCCGAGACCCGCTGCATTTTGATAAATCTCTTTCCAATTGCCCACCATGAAATAGGCTTGCGACTCCTGATCTTCACCGCTCTCTATTGTATTGAACGCATCGGCTCCAAATTCTGTGAACATGATAGGTTTGTTGATCTCATCCTTCACCCGCTGAAAGGCATCGCCAAATGAGATTCCACGATACATGTTTGTTCCAAAGATGTCAATGTCCTTGCAATGTTCTTTGACAAGCTCTAAAAACAGTAAGTCACCATTACACATCGCGACCGGGTGGCCCGTGTCTTTTGCCTTCATTGCCAGGGTCGCTTCATTAAACAACTTGTACATGGCTACTGCTCGTGTAGTCGATTTCCTGTCTTTTATTGGTATGTTTTCGGTTTCTGCGCCTTCCCAAAAAAGCCCGTAGTTATTTTCATTTCCTAAGAGGAACATTAAAAGCCCAGGTGTGTCTTTGTAATCCTCAACCATTTTTGTCACTTCAGCTAGCAATAAAGTCCGTACACTCGGGTCGGCATACTCGGTATTTGGTGCCCATGCGCCATTTACAGTGAGGCCGTATCTACCAAAAGAGTGATTGAGCATTGTGTAGATTCCGTACGATTCGTATATGTATTTAATCCATTTCGCGGGAACACCCGTGTATTGTCGAATCGTGTTCACGCCCATATTTTTCAACAAAGACATTTCCGTATCAAGGGCAGCTTTAATAATGTCGTCCGGCTGATTCCAGAGGCTATAGGAAAAGTTGGTACCAATCGGAAAATAATCCCAATTCATTCCATTCACCATAAAATCCCGGCCATTGACCTGCAGCTTCATTCCTCGATCTTCCTGTTTGACAGAAACCCGATCGGCTTGCCCCAGAAGTGGCTGGGAAAGTATCAAAAGCATAACAACAAAGTAAAGATTCTTCATATTTAACGGATTAGAGCGGTTTTCAAACGGTTGCATATTTGTTACTCCGAAAACGGTTGAAATGTCGGCCCAATTCTACAAATCATCTAAAAAGGGACTACATCAATTCCTTTTCACCACTACTACAAAACTTCATTTATATCGATTTAAAACGCTCTAAATGGATACATTTGCTGCACAACGAGTTTACAAACAGCATTTTTAAAGGGAAAATGGCTAAAGTTGCCACTACATCGATCTTCTTTCTGTTTTGGCTTTTATTGCCAGATGTATCCCCAGCGTTGTCAGGAAAATACCCGATAAAAAACTTTGCCCCCCCTGACTATGGTGCGGGAATCCAGAATATTGACTTTGCCCAGAATAGAGATCTGAGCCTATTCGTTGCCAACAATCTTGGGGTTCTGTCATTCAACGGTTCTTCGTGGGGAAAGCACGCACTAAACACGGGTAAAAAACAGCGATCGCTAGCCTTTGACGAAAAATCGAATCGTCTGTACGTGGGGTCACAAGGTGAATTCGGATTCTTCGAGAGCAATTGGCAGTACGTTTCCCTACTTGATAAAATCCCAGAAAGCTATCTGGATTTTGATGAGGTGTGGGATGTACTTCTGTTCGATTCTAAAGTATATTTCTGCACTTTTCAGGGTATTTATATGTTTGATGGTGAGTCTATTACAGTAATCAGGCGGCCTGGTGGCTTTAATCGTTCGTTTGTAGCAGGGAACAGGCTGTTTACCCAGTCTCCCACTGGGGCACTTTTTGAAATAGAAGGGGATAAGCTGGTCCCACTACCCCAAAATGGTCATATAAACCAGGTGGTGGCAGGCGTAGTCCGCTCCGAGGCTGGTTATGTTTTCTTTTATAATTCGGGAAAAATTGAGGTTTTGAATTTACCGGGAGGTCTCGAACCCTACCTGGAATTGATGAAAGTACTTGGTGGAAAGTATGTCAACCACGTGATACAAATTTCAGATAGTAGACTGGTTATATCAACTCAACTTGCGGGGCTCTATATCTATGATCAACTGACCAAGCAAATTGAAAACATATCCATTTCCGATGGATTGATATCGAACGCCTGTTTGCGGGTGTTCCAGGATTATAGTGGCAACCTCTGGGTAGGCATGCAAAATGGGATTGCACTCATTGATATCAACTCTCCGTTGCGGCTGGTAAACCAGAATATTGATCTTCAAGGAAGCGGTTACGAAGCATTTGAGACTGACGAAGGCACTTACTTCACCACTTCGAATGGAATCTATTTTTTATCCAAAGGCGCATCCAAAACCAAATTTCTAATTGGTACTGAGGGGCCCGCCTATGGCATGCAATTGATAAACAATAAACTTTATGCCGGCCACCACACTGGCTTATTCTTATTGGAACACGGCCAGGCATTTAGGCGCGCCTATTGCGAAGGACTGTGGCAGATCAAACAAGTACGATCAAATCCTCAGTTTGCAATTGCCGGCACTTACACCGGCCTTCATCTTTTTCAATTAGATGCAAAGGGTGAATTACAAGATGCTAAGAAGATTGTTGGATTCAATGAATCCAGCCGATTTTTTGAAGAGGATAGAAAAGGGAGGATTTGGGTAGGGCAGTATTACAAGGGATTGTACTTGCTGACTCTGGATGACGCTCTCAAGCATGCCGCTGTAACCAAAGTTTCTGATTCGTATACACTTCCAATTCAAAAATACATCTTCTTGAGCCGAATTGATGATCAAATTTATATCTGTTCTGCAAAAGGAATATTCAAACTTGATCAGGCAACTGATAAAATTGTGGGGGAAGATGTTTTTACAAAAGTCGTTGGTAAAAATTGGGTTTATCAATTGGTTCAAGACAAACAAAAGAATGTTTACGTCTATTCTGAAAATCTGGTTGGCTTTTTTAAAAAGGTAAGCCCTGAGAACTACGTCTACCTGCCCTCGTCTTTGTTTCAGTTACGGCAATCTTTCAATAACGACTTGCTAAATGTTTCGCGCCATGTTCGAGATGGAATTCTTTTCAACGCAAATGAAGGGTTTATCCAGTATTCTGCTGAACTAGAGGAGGGAGTTTCTACCACCAGCGTGCCACTGGTAAGCCGGGTAATCAATGTTTCTGAAGATAGTGTACTGTATTCAAGAATGCCTTTTCAGTTTCGCCCGGAAAAAACGGAACCTATACGCATCACCGAAGGTACACGCGTTTTGCAGTTCATCGTTGAATCTTTCAAATTCAAAGATGTGAGTAATCAACAATTCAGGTATTACCTAAGTGGATTTGATGAAGCTTATAGCGAGTGGACTTCAGCCAGCTTAAAAGAATATACGAACCTCAGAGTTGGCAGTTATCAGTTCTTTGTCCAGGCGTTTAATTCAAAAGGAGAGATTGTGACAAGTCAACCTTTGTTGGTCGAAGTTTCCCCTGCGTTTTATAAAAGCCGACTTGCTCAGTTTATTTACTTAGTATTAGTGGTACTTACGCTCTACATGATTTATAGATTCCAACGGCAGTACTACCGGAAGAAACAAGTCCGAATGGAGCAGGCAAAGCAAGAAGAATTGGGTCAAAAGCAAAAAGAGCTGCAAGAGTTAAAAGAAGTGCAAATCAAAAGTGAATTGAATCATGTCAATACCTTGCTGGCAGCATCAACCATGAACTTAGTGGTGAAAAACGAGTTCATGGAAACCATTAAGGAAGAGATCAGACAAGCAAAAGCAACGGATAAGGTAGAGGACAAGCAACGGGCGCTAGAGAAGATTATTAAAGAAATTGATACCACTCTAAAGGTGCAAGAAGATTGGAAACAATTTGAACATCACTTTGACCAAATACATGGAGATTTTTTAAAGCGACTTACCCGCGAATTCACGGATCTTACACCGGGTGAACAAAAGTTGTGCGCCTTCCTGCGTCTTAATATGGATACGAAAGAGATCGCCAATCTGATGGCGATTTCCTCACGCGGTGTGGAAGTAACCAGATATCGGCTGCGTAAAAAGTTCAAGCTGGACACACATCAAAATCTTTCGAAATTTATCTTAGAGTATTGAATCGTCTGCCGCGATTTTAAGAACTGCCGGTCTGGCGCTGCGATTTTATATGACGTGGTTTTAACGGCAGTAAAACAAAACGGGCAACTATTTCTAGTTGCCCGTTGACCAATTTTTAGAAGAGCCCCCTGCCGGAATCGAACCAGCGACCTACTGATTACAAGTCAGTTGCTCTACCAGCTGAGCTAAGGAGGCGTAAACGAGGCGCAAAAATACAGTAAGAATCGGGTTTTACAAGCCTTGTGCGGGTTGATTTAACATTTTTAGTTGTTTTTTCAACTGGTTTAAATGCTCCCCAGCCTCTTTAATCTTATTGCCATATTCAGCTTTTAATACATCAGCATTTTTTGCCCGATCAAAAAATGAAAGGTTGTTCTGTAAAACCGCAATATCGTTTTCAGCTTTGGATATTTGTTTACGGATCGTCTGCTCTTTGTGATAGATTTTTCGTTCTGCGTCAGGATCGTTTTTGAGTGAACTTAATTGTATCTCCAATGAAGCTTGCTCTTTATCATTCGCACTCACGTTCTCCATAGATGAAATAGCTTTGCTTACCAATTCGGTAAAGCGAGATTTAATCGATGCTACAGCTCTTTTTGGAACGAATCCAAGTGCATTGAATTTGCTTTGAATCTCTTTGATCTGTTGCAAGGTACCCGTCTTCTCTAAAGAGATGCGCTCAAGCTCGGTGAGCAATGCTTCCTTCGCAACCAGATTCAACTCCTGTTCCTGATCAGCTTTTTCCAACAACCCTCTACGTTGTCCAAAGAAATGGTCACATGCTTCTTTAAACTGCTGGTAGATTTTCTCTCTCCATTTTTCAGGCACTGGCCCCACTTCTTTCCATTGTGATTGAAGATTCTTCAATTCATTGGATGTTTTCTCCCAATCTTGATTCTCTCTTAGCTCAATCGCTCGCTGCACAAGCGCCTCTTTAATTTTTAAATTTTTTACCCGCTCTTCATCCAATTTTTTGAAGAACACATTCTTGTTGTGAAAGAATAATTTAAAGGCAGTCCAGAACTTCTTGTTGAGATCACGCTGGTGAGCGCGGGGTGCAGCACCAACGGCATCCCATTTTTTCTGCAACTCTAAAATGTCTTTTGTCTTTTGGTTCCAATCTTTTATCCGATCAGAGGTAAAGGTTCCGAAGGCACTCACTTCTTCGTTCAACAAAATCTTTGTTGCCTCGTTTTGTTGAAGTGTCAGGAGAAGATTTGCTGTGTAGACATCTCTTTTTGCGTATACGGCATCAGAGGCTGCTTTGAATCGTTGCCACAAAGGCTCTTGTTCTTCTTTCGGAACGGGGCCGATGTGTTTAAATTCATGATGCAACTCGTTGAGCTCTTTAACGGCTTCTTGAATCGACTTGACATCTGCCAGCTTTTCGGCTCGCACACACAATTCTTTTTTCGACTCCAGATTCTTCTTTCGGTCTAGTTCTTTAAGTTCGAAGTAGATGTTGCGATGGTCATAGAATCGGTCAATGATTGCATTGTAGTTTGCCCAAAGTGTTTTTAGATGAGTAACTGCAACGGGCCCGCTATTTTTCCATTCTTTTTGAAGCTCTTTAAACTGATGAAATGCCTGAGGTGAATCTTCTCCATCCACAAGCGCTCTCAATTTTTCAAGAATTTCATTTTTATGTTTTAGACTTTCGTTTTTGCGATCTTCAAGGCTCTTATAGTACGTATTTCTCTTATCCTTGATATACTTAAGCGTGGCATCGTATAAATGATCAAGGTCATCTATCCGAAATTCAAAATCTTCTTTTATTCCGCCTTCACCCAGGTACTTTTCAAGAGCCGCCTTTCTTTCATGTTCGCGAATCTCGTCATACAATGGCTTGATCTCTTTCAACAGGCTATCAATTCGCTTGAAGTTGTCTTCTTTCGAAAGATCTTTGACCAAATTGACAAAGTCGAGTTTCTTGTAGGTGGTAAAATCAATAGGCTTTTCCTCGGCCAGATCATTGACTTCAATATCTGCATCCAGGTGAGCACCACCTGCTGCTTCCGTTTCCTCCATTAATTCGTTTGTCATGATCTTTTCGTTCTCTTCGGGCGACTTGTTTTCATTTGTCATACAGCACTTTTCCACATAAGTGGCCAAAAATACAAAATTTGCTCAATTCATGCTCGGGTCTATTGGGTAATTGGAGTAAACTGAAAACCGCCCACCCAGCTGCTGGAGTGATTTTTTCCACATTGTCTCGGGCGGTGTTTCGAAGATGAGTTCTTGGCTGACTCGATCGCTAATAATCCAAGAATCTGCTTTTATTTCTTCTTCTAACTGACCGGGCGACCATCCGCTATATCCCAAAAAAAACTTGATGTCAATGGGGTCTATTTGATTCGTTTCAATACGAAGCATAAGCTGTTCAAAGTTACCACCCCAGTAAATTCCTTCCGACACGGCAATTGACTCGGCAAGGTCGGGGATGCGGTGCAGAAAATGAAGTGTGTCTTGCTGGACGGGTCCTCCAATACAGACTTTCGAGTGAAAGCTTTGAATACTATCCATTACCTCTGATAATTCCGTTTCAGAAGGCTTGTTTAATATAAAACCAACGGACCCATCATCGTTATGTTCGGTCAAGATAATGATTGTACGTTCGAAGTTCGGATCGGGTAAATATGGCTCGGAGGCCAGTATCCTGCCTTTTTCAGGAAGAAGTGTGTTTTTGTATTGAAAAAACTCCATGGTGCTTCGATTTACGTTCTTAGATAGATAAACTAAGTTGTTTAACTCTTCGAAAATTGCATCCAATAAAGTATAGGTATTGCATAGAACCAAACGAATGATTTGTTAATTTTTCAGGAAAATGGAAAAAGGTATGAAGGGAATGGATGAATTACGAAAAGACTATTCAAAGGCTTCGTTAGATATCAGTGATGTTGACAAAGATCCGATCGGTCAATTTGATAAATGGTTTAAAGAAGCTCTTGCGGCCGGTGTTCCCGAACCAAATGCTTTTACACTTTCGACAATATCTGAGGGCGGGCGGCCTTCTGCACGGATTGTTCTGTTGAAAGGATTGGAGCAACGGCAATTCGTGTTTTACACCAATTATCAAAGTCAGAAAGGGCAGGAGTTGGATGGTAATCCAGCTTGTGCATTGACTTTCTTTTGGCCAGAGTTAGAACGACAGGTACGAATTGAAGGAATTGCCACCCGCGTGCAAGAATCAGCATCCGAGCAGTATTTTCAAAGCCGTCCGCGAGCGAGTCAAGTAGGAGCGTGGGCCTCTCCGCAGAGTTCGATCATCGCCAGTCGTGATATTCTGGAAGCCCGTGAACGCGAGATCGAGAAAAAATATGAAGGCATGAGTCTGTTACCCAAACCAAAGCAGTGGGGCGGATTTTCGATTACACCAGTTGAAATTGAATTTTGGCAAGGGCGAGCAAGTAGGCTGCACGATCGGGTTGTCTATTACTTAGCCGATGAGAAATGGACAATTCACCGACTTGCACCGTAGTGATGATTCGAAATGCGTTTCAAGAGGTGTGAAGTTGCCTGATAAAACAAACTTGCCACGAATTCGCAAATCAACACGAATTTTTTGTCGTATCTATTTGTGCCTATTCGTGAATTCGTGGCAATAAGGCGAGGCTTTTGAGGATTTTAATGTCTGCCACTAATACACGAATTTACACGAATATTTTGTGGTGCTTATTCGTGTATTAGTGGCGATGAAATAGGACTCGATAGTAGCAAAAAAAGATAGCCTTCCAATTAAGCAAATTACCTTGAATTTTTTGCCGTATTTATTAGTGCCCATTTGTGAATCTGTGGCAATGAAATGGCTACTGGGTAACTCTGCAATTAATAATCTCCCAACGTCTCCTCTAACTGAGCCAATGCTTTTGCCAACTCTTCGTCATTGGGGGCAACGCCATGCCATTTATGTGAGCCCATCATATAATCCACACCAAAACCCATTTCCGTTTTCATCAAATTCAAAATCGGCTTTCCTTTTCCGGCCAACGTTTTTGCCAGCGAAAGGCCATTGACGACTTCCTGCATACTGTTGCCGTTAAATTCTAAGACTGTCCAGCCAAAAGACTCCCACTTTGCTTTTAGGCTCAAAAGAGAAAGAATCTTATCAACCGGGCCATCGATCTGTTGACCATTGTAGTCAATGGTTGCAATGACATTATCCATCTGGTTATGAGCGGCATACATCGCTGCTTCCCAAACTTGCCCTTCTTGCTGCTCGCCATCGCCCATGAGCACATACACCAAATGATTGTCCTTATTCAATTTTTTGGTTTGCGCAGCCCCTAATGCTACCGAAAGTCCCTGACCCAATGAGCCAGAGGCGACACGAATACCCGGTAGATGTTCATGAGTAGCAGGGTGCCCTTGTAGTCGAGTGTTCAAGAATCGAAATGTGGCTAGCTCTTTCTTGTCAAAATAACCTGCATGAGCAAGCGTGGAATACCAAACCGGAGATATGTGACCATTCGAAAGGAAAAATAAATCTTCCCCTTGTCCATCCATATTGAAACTTGGGTTGTGGCGTAGGTGATGAAAATACAACGCCACGAAAAAATCAGCGCAACCCAATGAGCCGCCTGGGTGCCCGCTCTGACAAGCATGGACCATACGCACAATGTCTCTTCTGATTTGGGATGCGGTTCTCTCGAGTTGCTGAATATTGGGTAGACTCATTGTTAAAATTTTGGCGAATATATATTAATTTATCAAGCGATAAATGGCAACGAATTAATAACCTACGGCCTTATCATCTCCCCGCGTATAATCAGCAGCGCCTTCCAGCTTTCCGTCTTTTCTTACAAGAATGGCATCCACCCGTCCAAAGCCGGTTCCCTTAATAAATGTGAATCGATGCCCCATTCCTGCTAGCATTAGGCTGTCTTTTTCATTGAGCGCGCCTTTTTCTGGAAGAATGGCATCAGGCAGCCATTGACTATGCAGGCGCTTTGCATTCACAGCTTCCTGCATGGTCATATCAAACTCAATCACATTCAAGATGGCTTGAAAAACCCCCGTGATGATTTTGGTGCCACCGGGCGTTCCGACCACCATGAAGAGCTCTCCATCTTTTTCAACAATGGTGGGCGACATTGCGCTAAGCATTCTTTTATTTGGTTCGATTTTGTTCGCGGCACCGCCAATAGCTCCATACATGTTTGGTACTCCGGGCTTCATACTGAAATCATCCATTTCATTGTTCATAAAAAATCCTGAGCCATCAACGACCACGAAGGAGCCGAACCAACCATTTAAAGTAGTTGTAACCGCAACAGCGTTGCCGTTTGGATCAACGATTGAGAAGTGTGTTGTTTCTTCCGATTCGTAGCCCGGGATGGTGCCAGACTTAACTTCTGAACTAGGCGTGGCCTTTTCAGGATCAAAGGATTTCATTCGTTCGGTGATATAATCCTGAGACAACATTTCCGTGCTGGGCACTTTGAAAAAGTCAGGATCACCTAAAAACTTGGCACGGTCTGCAAATACTCTTCGTTCAGCCTCAGTCATCAAGTGAATTGCTTTTACCGAATGAAATCCCCATTCTTTAATAGGATATTGCTCAACCGATTTAAGCAGTTGTAAGAGACAGATCCCACCACTTGACGAAGGTGGCATCGAGATAACTTTGTAATCCTTGTAGTTTGAAATCAACGGTTCACGCCAGGAAGAATGATAGTTTTTTAAATCCTCTAGCGTGATCAATCCTTTTCCACGGTTCATTTCAGCCACGAGGTTCTCTGCCGTTTTTCCCTCATAGAATCC
>JAJTGQ010000058.1 GCA_021299455.1 Flammeovirgaceae bacterium
ATAGATCAAGAATAGCTCAACCACAAGTGCTGAATCTTTGATTGGATTTGCTCCCCGGCTGTCCATGCGCACATCATGGTGGATACAGCCAACCTCTACTAACTTTTCCGTGAAATCATCGTGGGGTGCCACTGTATGAACTTCATGTCCTTGGGCAATTAGCGATTTTACGAAATTCAGCCTGAAATTGTAAATATTCCAAGATGTATTTAAAACTATAGCTACTTTCATTCGGCCAACAAATTGCTTGGATTGACGGTCCAGACAACTATTTAAGGTTTAGATAGAGAGACAAGAAATCGACCTAAAGAGGAAAATTTCGTATTTCTACATCCGACAAAACTATTAAAAAGTAACCTGATGGGAAAACAAACTTGGTAATAAAGTAAGTTTGTGGTTTGAAATGAAAAATACTGAAAACAAGGCTGTTTTGATTGCGTTGATGGAGCCCTCATCGCGACCGGAAGTGACGACAGAGCACTTGGACGAACTAGCTTTTCTTGCCGAAACCGCAGGTATCCAGACCGCCCAGCGTTTTGTTCAGCGCCTGCCGCATCCAGATGTGAGAACGTTCGTAGGAAAGGGCAAATTGGAGGAAATAAAAAACTATGTCTTTTCCAATGGGATTAGGAGCCTGATTTTTGATGACGACCTTAGTCCTTCTCAACTTCGAAATATCGAAAAGGAGTTTAATCCAGCCTCGCGAGAGGAGAAGGTGAGGGTATATGATCGAAGTCTTTTAATCCTTGACATTTTTGTTATGCGGGCTCAAACCGCCCAGGCACGTACGCAAGTTGAGTTGGCAATGAATCAATATTTGTTGCCTCGCCTCACAGGTATGTGGACCCACTTGGAGCGGCAGCGTGGAGGTACTGGATCCAGGGGAGGATCGGGTGAAAAAGAAATTGAAACAGATAGACGTAATATCAAGAACCAGATTTCTGTACTAAAAGAAGACCTGAAAAAAATCGATAAGCAACGGATCACACAACGCAAATCACGAAACAATATCGTGCGGGTATCTCTCGTGGGTTATACCAACGTAGGCAAGTCAAGCCTGATGAATGTGCTTTCAAAAGCGGACGTCAAGGCTGAGAATAAACTTTTTGCAACGGTAGACGCGACCGTCCGGAAAGTAGTGATAGGTGACATACCGTTTCTGCTGTCGGATACTGTTGGGTTCATCCGAAAATTGCCTCATCATCTAATAGAATCATTTAAGTCTACTCTAGATGAGGTACGTGAAGCAGACCTATTAATACATGTTGCCGACATCGCCCATCCGTTCCATAACAACCATATCGAAGTCGTGAAGCAAACACTGGCTGAGATAGGTGCGGGTAACATTACGACCTTGTTGGTTCTTAATAAAATTGATTTGTTAACGGACGCACCTGTCGACTATGAGCAACTCAAAGGACATTACCGCGAACAGGGATTTGAAAATGTTGTTTTTGTATCGGCAGCTACGAAAGAAAACTTGCCTCTTCTCAAGAAAATTATTTTTGAGGAAGTGCGAAAGAAGCATCTTCATATTTACCCAAACTATATTCAGTCCGATGTTGCCGCATACCTGGACTATACGGAATAGCGACCCCACCGGATTTGCAGTTTGTTGGTTCAACTTTTGACAAGAGTATTTTCTTATGGTAAAAATTCTGACAACAAATCAAGTCAAAGACCTCGATCGCTACACGATCGAGATTGAGCCCATTTCGTCCATTGATCTGATGGAACGGGCATGCCTGGCTTTCACAAATTGGTTTGTCTCTCGGTACACCTCAAAAAACATTGGGATCGTGTGTGGTACCGGAAACAATGGTGGTGATGGTCTCGGTATTGCCAGAATATTGAAAGAGAAAGGATTCGCCATTCATGTTTGGGTGGTTCGAGGGGATTCAAAAGAAAACGCAGACTTTAAAACCAACCTCCATCGACTCGCGGGTAAGCTTACCGTAAGTGAGATTATATCGCCAACGGAACTCCCCGATTTCGAGAGTTGCGATGTGCTTATTGATGCCATTTTCGGATCAGGTTTATCGCGACCTGTTGCAGGAGTCTACGCTAGTGTCATCGAGCAAATGAATGGTGCAAGCGCGATTAAAGTTGCAGTTGATATTCCCTCCGGCCTGTTGGCCGATCAACCAAGCAAAAGCAGTATTGTTAAGGCTCACCAAACAGTTTCCTTCCAAACTCCTAAACTGGCATTTCTTTTTCCGGAAAATAGTCAGTTTGTAGGCGACTGGATAGTTCTTGACATTGGCTTGGCCAAGGCCTACATCGATCAACTTGTTGGGTCAAATTTTTTGATCGATGAAGATGATGTAAAAAGGATTCTTCGCCCAAGGCTGCGTTTTTCTCACAAAGGAACCTATGGTCATGCCCTACTCATTGCCGGCTCGCACGGGAAGATGGGTGCTGGGGTGCTGAGTGCCCGAGCTGCTTTGAGATCGGGGGTTGGCTTGTTAACAGTGCATGTGCCCAGTAGCGGCTATGAAATTCTTCAATCCTCGGTTCCGGAGGCGATGACCTCGATCGATGAAAAAGAGAATTTCTTTTCGTCTATTCCACAGGCTCTCAACTACCAAAGCATTGGTATTGGTCCCGGATTGGGCAAAAATCCGAAGTCAGCTGCTGCGCTCGGTAGGCTGCTTAAAGATTACGCAAAGCCAATGGTCATCGATGCAGATGCCTTAAACCTCCTCTCGGAAAATCGAGAAATGATATCTCTTGTTCCCCCTGGAAGTATTCTAACGCCTCACCCCAAAGAGTTTGAAAGGCTAGTGGGAAGTTGGGCTAACGATTTTGAGAAACTCGAAAAACAACGAAATTTCAGTATTGAGAAAAAAGCTATTGTTGTTCTGAAAGGCGCCTTTACTTCAATATCTAGCCCGAGCGGCACCGTTTATTTTAACCCAACAGGTAATGCGGGAATGGCTACCGGTGGATCGGGGGATGTTCTTACAGGTGTGCTAACTGGTTTACTGGCTCAGGGTTACCCGCCTGAGAAGGCAGCTGTTTTGGGTGTATATCTACACGGCTTGTCGGGTGATCTGGCCGTTCAACAAGCAAGTATGAATTCCTTAATTGCATCCGATTTGATCAATTTCTTGCCTGGGGCATTCAGAAAGATTCAAAAAGAAAAGCCAATAGTTTAAACTTTTGGCTTACAAATTGCATCCAAGAGCTATTAAATCACGTAAGTAGCACTAATGAACGCTTCAAGGATTATTTTTATTGTCATACTTGCCTTTTTTTCTGTTCAATCCCTGTTTGGACAGATTAAAGATGAAGCGTTTTCTGCGCAAACAGACCCCGTTAAACTGATTCAGCTTTTTCCAAACCCCGCCTCTGAATTTTTGACTGTCAAATTCGAATATCCGGTTGCCAATCAATCAAAGTTCACTTTTAGAACAATAATTGGAAACGAAATCAACCTTGAAACAGAAGTGATCGATGAGTTTGAAGTTCGCATTAAAGTGAAAGAAATTCATGAGGGCTACTACTTCCTATCCATCCAAAACGAACAGTCAGGCCTGAAATCAACCCACAAGTTTCTGAAGCGCTAGCAGAGATTTAAAATTCTGCTTCTATACCATTCTTCCTTTTGCTACTTTTCTGGAATAATGCCGGTTAATTGAATTCCTATATTTTAGCCATTGACATTGGAACAACCAGTTCAAAGGGAATGGCCATTACGGCCAGCGGAGAAGTAGTAGCCGTCCGTCAAGACTATTATCATATCGACTATCCGCAGCCAGGCTTTGCGGAACAAAATGCCGAGGTCATTTTTCGCGCGGTGGCGAATTTGATTAGTGAAATCTTAAAAGACTGTTCGTCACGTGAATGCCTTGGCATTTGCTTCAGTGCAGCTATGCATAGTTTGTTGGCGGTGGACGTGAATGGTGTTGCTATCACACCTATCATTATTTGGGCAGATACCCGTGCCACAAAGCAGGCAAAAAGACTCAAGGAAATGGGGGTTGCTCAAGAACTGTATGAAAAAACAGGAACACCTCTACATCCAATGTCTCCGTTTTGCAAGATGCTGTGGTGGAAGGAAAATCAAAAAGATATCTTCGATAGCGCTCATAAATTCGTATCGATAAAAGAGTATGTCATCTTTCAATTGACAGGAGAATACTTGATTGATTTTTCTACGGCATCAGCCACAGGTCTTTTCGATATAAAAGAATTGCAGTGGTCAACCCGA
The DNA here is from genome assembly GCA_021299455.1 of Flammeovirgaceae bacterium. Taxonomy (GTDB): domain Bacteria; phylum Bacteroidota; class Bacteroidia; order Cytophagales; family Cyclobacteriaceae; genus ELB16-189. The sequence continues at coordinate 4,214 of JAJTGQ010000058.1, forward strand.
GCTCAGGATTTTCACGGTGTTTCATTTGCAAAATTTTCTACACCTGTGTCAATTTATTACCAAGTTGAACTGAAAGGCCAGTGGTTCAATGACCTGCGCAATCGCCCGACTAAACTAATAGTTGGCTCGAGCGATGGTTGTGCTGCCCATGTCGGAAGCCTTGCGCTGGAAAACGAACAGTTATCTATTACGATCGGTACAAGTGGAGCAGTGCGGTTGGCAAGAAAGGAGCCCATCTTACATCCGCACGGGTTGGTATTCAACTATGTTTTGGAAAGGGATATTTTTATATGTGGTGGCGCCTCGAATACCGGAACTTCGCTTCTGGATTGGTATTCCAAGAATTTTGATCCAAGTGCTTCAAAGCAGTTGGTTGACTTTGTAAAGGAAATCGAAGACATCGAACCCGGTTCTGATGGGTTAATTGCATTGCCTTATCTGCATGGTGAACGCGCACCGTTGTTTGATCCAGACGTCAGAGGCGTTTTTTTTGGTGTATCCGTCAACCATACTCGCAAACATTTTCAACGTGCACTCGTGGAGGGAATTTGCTTTAGTTTAAAAAGTATATTGAATCTGGTCGAAGATGTAGTGAAACAGTCGCCACCCCTTCAAGTGAGTGGAGGTATCATTCATTCAAAAATATGGCTACAGTTATTAAGCGATGTTTTGGGGAGAGAGTTAATGGTAAACAGCACTCAAGATGCTTCTGCAATAGGCGCAGTGATGATCGGATGTAAGTCTTTAGGGATAGCGTTTCAGCAGGCGCCTAACCAGCAGCAATTGTTTTATCCAAATGAAGAAGCTACCAAAATCTATGAAACGCATTTTTCACTGTTTCAGTCAATCTACAAACAAACTGCGCCTTTGTTCGAAGGATTAAGCTACTTAAGAAAGTGATATGCCTCTACTAATTGTCGCTCTTGGTGTGTTGCTCTTGCTTGTTTTAATTCTACTAAAGATAAAACCGGTTTATGCATTGCCGATTGTTTCGTTGGTTGTGGGAGTTGGTCAAGGGATGGGTTGGTTTTCGGTACTTCAATCTATCGGCTTGGGAATTTGGGATACGCTGAAAAGCATCGCGCTTGTTCTTTTTTTGGGAGCCATGTTTGGAAAAATGATTGAGAAGAGTGGGGCTGCAGGGCGCATCTCCACTTCGTTGATCAATTTTTTTGGCAAAGCAAATATTCAGTGGGCTGTGATGCTGACTGGATTTGTGGTGGGAATTCCAATGTTCTACAACGCAGGGTTTGTTATTCTGATACCACTTGTTTTTTCAATTGCATTGTCGGCTGAGATCCCGATTTTATTGGTTGGTATTCCTATGGCAGCTTCACTCTCAGTAACACATGGGTTTCTGCCGCCTCATCCCGGCCCCACAGCCATCGCATCTATTTTTCAAGCTGACTTGGGGAAAACACTCTTGCTGGGTTTTGTGGTAGCAATTCCTACAGTAATTCTGGCCGGGCCGATTTTTTCGAGAACCCTGAGCAAGGTGAACGTTATTTCACCAATGAGAAAGGACGCCCAGACTGCTGAGATCAAGTTGTTGCCGCCCACAAACCTTAGTTTCTTTGTTGCACTACTCCCAGTTCTTTTAATTGGATTGAGTGCACTAATGGTGAACATCATACAAAATAAATCAGTGTTGGCTTTTTTCGATTTTTTTGGAAGTCCTTTGGTAGCATTGTCTTTTTCGCTGGTCATATCAATTTTAGTTTTTCAAAAGACAAGCGGTGGTCAATTGAAGGATTTACCGATTGATATGTTTCAATCGATAAAAGAGGTTTCACTTATCGTGTTGGTGATAGCCGCTGGTGGTGGATTCAAGCAAGTACTGATCGATAGCGGTGTTGGCCTTTACATCAAATCGCTTGCGCAAGACTTTTCACTTTCTCCGCTATTATTGGCGTGGAGTGTGGCAGCGCTGCTTAGGGTTTCGTTGGGTTCTGCCACCGTAGCAGGTCTTACTGCTGCCGGAATTGTCCTCCCTTTTTTATCTCAGCCAGGAGTTCATCCTGAGCTGATGGTATTGGCTGTTGGTGCAGGCAGCCTAATGTTCTCACACGTTAATGACACCGGCTTTTGGATGTTTAAGGAATATTTTAATTTGACCCTCAAACAGACCTTCCAGTCCTGGACAATAATGGAGACTATCGTTTCCATCGCGGGCTTAGTAGGCGTTTTACTCATAGATCAAATCATTTAACAAATAGGCTATGCAAATAGGATTAGTAGGTTTGGGAAAGATGGGATACAATCTGGCGCTTAACTTTAAGAGTAAAGGCTTTGAGGTGGTTGCATTTGATGTCAATAAGTCTGCCGCAGAGAAAATTTCGAAGGAAGGTGTTTCCACTACCTCTGTGATGAGCGATATGGCTTTGGCATTGAGTGGGCGTAAAGTAATCTGGCTAATGGTTCCGGCTGGTCATGTCGTAGACGTGGTTTTGAACAATCTTAAAATTTATTTGAACCCGGGAGACATCATCATCGATGGGGGAAATTCTCACTTTAAAGATACGCTAGCGCGTGCGCGCGATCTTGAGAAAATAGGAGTTGAGTTGTTGGATTGCGGAACAAGTGGCGGTATTGATGGAGCAAGAAATGGTGTCTGCACAATGATTGGCGGAAAGAAGGAAGTATTCGATTATTGTGAATCCATTTTTAAAGCCATCTCGGTGCCTAATGGATTTTTGTATTGCGGCAAAACCGGAAATGGACATTTTACGAAGATGGTTCACAATGGTATTGAGTATGGTATGATGCAGGCGATGGCCGAGGGTCTGGAAGTTCTTCATCGCTATGATACAGAAGTGGACTTAGCAGCAGTGTCCAAGGTTTGGAATCATGGTTCTGTCGTGCGAAGTTGGTTAATGGAGTTAACTCAATCAGCGTTAGAAAAAGATAAAAACCTCGAGTCGATTAAAAGCGTTATGCATTCATCGGGTGAAGGGAAATGGACAGTGGAGGCAGCCTTGGAAATGGGCGTTCCCACTCCTGTGATCACCATGTCGTTGTTGATGAGGTATCGATCGCAAGTAGAAGATACGTTTTCTGGAAAAGTGGTCGCTGCTTTGCGAAATGAGTTTGGTGGTCATGCCGTGGAGAAGAAATGAGCAAATAGCCAGAACGAGAAAGTTCTTATACTGAATTTTTTCTCGAATTTTTTTCAAGTACCAATACCCGCAAAGACCCAGGTTGAATTTTTACATCAAGTGTTGACGCTGGGCTTTGAGTTTCACCGTCAATATGAAAAGCCATCGGTTTTGAGAATTCCAGTTGAACATTTTTTGCTTTTACGATTTCTACGTGTTGTGATTTATTTAATTGCCCGGTAAACATGTTGTAACCAAATCCGATGGATTGAAGGATGGGCACTTTTCTAACAAAACAAACATCCAGCCATTCATCGCAGACGGATGCTTGAGGAGCCACTTTTGCGTTGTTGCCAAATTGTGATGAGTTGGCGAGCGCAACAATGAATGATTTTTTACTTACTTTTTTATCATTCAACCTAGCCTCAAAATCAAATTCATTAAAACTGAAAAATTCTTTGATTACCAATTTGGAGTATCCGAAAAATCCGCGCATGCCATTTTTCCCAAATAGACTTGCCACATGACCATCGAAGCCTACCCCCGAAACATTTACCGACAGCATTCCATTGACCAAAAATGTGTCCATGTCGATGATTTCCTGCGAGCCGATTAGCTCTAGCGACCGCTTGAAATCCATGGGTAGTTGCAAGTGTCTGGCCAATCCATTGCCCGACCCATTTGGCAAAATGCCCATCGGAGTCTTTGTGCCTACCAGGCCCTGCGCCACTTCGTTCACGGTGCCATCGCCACCAACCGCGAACACTGCGGTGAATTCATTGCTTTGAGAAGCATTTCGCGCCAACTCAATAGCGTGCCCACGAGCCTGAGTGAACTCAATCGAGCATTCTATTTTTCTTAAGGCACAAAAATCGATGATACGGCCTTCAATAGCCGGTCGGTAAACGCCACCGGAAAATCTATTGATAATGAACAATACCTTCTTATTTTCGCTCATAGAAAGGTCAAAGATAATTAATGCGATCAATCTCGATGATTAGGGCATATTAAATTGATATGATCAATGAACGAATTCAAACCCAGAAAAATCAAGTTTAAGGCGTGGGACAGCGAGCATCGCTTGTTGATGCGCTTGAACAGCATCGAGTGCAGCAAGGGAGAATTGGTCAAGAGGGATCATATTCTTCTGCAATTCACAGGACTGCTTGATAAAGATGGCGAAGAGATATACGATCAGGATATTTTGACGATTTCAATGGAACGATACATAGTATTTTGGAATGAGAACCAGAATGGATGGTATTATTCGGCATTGAAAAGTAGACACTCTTTCTCGCCTTTTTTAGAGAAGCAAGCCACTACCATGAAGCGTTTTTGCAATAATTTTGAATTGGTGGAGCGGCCAGAAGAAAAGAAACGCTAACTACTTAGTTAACTTTGATTGAATGTAACTAACGGCTTGCCCAATGGTTTGCATTTTTTCTGCATCGTCATCGGGAATCTTAATGTCAAACGTTTGTTCAAATTCCATAACTAATTCGGCATAGTCAAGGGAATCGATGCCTAGGTCCTTTACAAAACTTGCATCGGTAGTAATTTGAGAACTGGGTACGCCTAATTTTTCGGTGAGAATGGAGGTTACTTTCTTTTCAACGTCTTGCATGTACATCGGTTAGAAGTACCAAAGCTAAAAAAATCTTTTGATTAGTGCATGGTTTGCCAAGTGTCAAAATCTCAGCAAAAACTCGGTTCCTTCACCCAATACCGACTTCACGGCAATGTTGCCTTCGTGCTGCCGCATGATTTGCTTGGAGAGACTTAAGCCTATGCCGGACCCTGTTTTTTTGGTAGAGAAAAAAGGAATGAAAATCTTCTCCAGGGCTTCCGGTTCAATGCCCGTTCCATTGTCTTTTACAGATACAATTACCCCTCCGTTTTCATTGACATAGCTAGACAGCATTATTTTCTTATCCAGCTTTTCGCCAAAAGCTTGAATAGCATTTTTAATCAGGTTAATAAGAACCTGCTCAATTAACGTTTTATCAGCTCGAATGCAGAGGGTGTCTGGCTCTACGGCAACTGAAATAATAATATTGTTATCGGCTAGTTCTTTCTTGTGCAGCATGGCGAGTTCATCCAGTAGCGGACGGATGCAAACTTCGGCCAATTTTGGTTTGGGGATATGGGTAAGGCTCCTAAATTCTTTTACAAACTTAATGAGCCCTTCACTGCGCCTACTGATGGTCTGGATGGAGAGGTGCATATCTTCTGCTTCCTCTTTTTCCATGTTCAACTCGTTCGCTAAAAGTTTTCGGTGCAACTCTTCTTCTACAACGCCAGCCAATGAGGAAATCGGTGTTACAGAATTCATAATCTCATGCGTCAGTACCCGCACCAGATTTTGCCACGCTTCCATTTCTTTTTCCTCCAATTCACTTTGGATGTTGCTCATGGAGATCAACTTCACTTCTTCTCCGCGGAGGGTGAGTTCAATGGCATAAATAGACAACTGAATAGTTTCGTCCCCATTCTTAACGCGTACTAGTTCGCGACCGCCCGTTTTTAGTTTCAGGAAAGCTTCTACCATATCTTCGCTCACGTCCCTTAGGTCGTGGAGGCGGTCTGCCTTGTCTATATGCAGAAGTCGCTTCGCTGCGTTATTGATAATTTGGATCGTTTCATCACGCTTGAACGTAAGAATTCCAATCCCCACATGTTGCACTATATTTTTAAAGAACTGGTATTCAGAGTCTTTTTCTTTTCTGGACTGGCGTAATTTTCCCAGTGCTTCATTCATTTCGCGATGCAACTTTTGCACGGATGGGTCGGGGCTTTCTGTTTTAAAAGAGGACGAGAGGTCGTCAAATTTGATAGCATCTAAAAAAGAATTGACATCTTGTGTCGGTCGTTCTACTACCTTGACTAATTGAGCGACCTGGAATCCGATAGCCGCGAGAAGCGCAAGCGCCAAAAAAATGCTCGTATCTTTTCCATCGAGTATAACCGTAAAGGCGAAGATGGTGAAAACCAAAATGGCAACACGGGTGACAAGTGGCGAGCGCCAGTTAAATTCCATATTTCTCCATCCTTCGGTAGAGCGATGCGCGAGTGAGACCTAGTTCATCGGCCGCCTTTGAAATATTTCCGTTGTGGAGCTGTATGGCTTTGATGACGGCTGATTTTTCTACCTCGTCCAGATTTAAGGTGTCACTTGCCTGTGCTTCGTTTCCTTTGCGACTAAAAAGGAAATCACTTTCCTGCAGCGTGGGAGAGTCGGCCATGATCAACGCCCGCTCGATGGCGTGTTGTAATTCGCGTACGTTCCCCGGCCAGGCATATTTTTTTAATTTATTGAGGGCTTCTGGGGAAATTGTCAGTACGTCCTTTCTATATTTCTTCGAATAATAATTCAAAAAGTGATTGGCCAACATCGGGATATCATCAATTCGCTCGCACAATGGAGGAATGGTCAGTTCTACTGTATTGATGCGATAGAGTAAATCCTGGCGAAACTTTCCTTCTTTCACCATTTGGTGCAGGGGCATATTGGTGGCGCATATCAAACGAATGTCTACATCGATATGTTGATTGGAGCCCACCCGGGTCACTTGTCTGGATTGCAACGCGCTTAACAATTTGCTTTGAAGGCTCATGCTTAGGTTTCCAATTTCATCGAGGAATAAAGTGCCACCATTCGCTAATTCAAATCGACCCGGTCGATCTTCGCGCGCATCGGTAAACGAACCTTTCTTGTGACCGAATAATTCACTTTCAAAAAGAGTCTCCGTAACAGCGCCCATATCAACAGCCACAAAAGATTGATCTTTTCGCAACGATTTTTGATGGATCGCGCGCGCGACCAACTCTTTTCCAGTGCCATTTTCGCCAAGTATCAAAATGTTTGCATCTGTTTTGGCTACTTTATCAATTAGTGAAAACACGTCTTTGATCGCGTTGCTATTGCCAATAATGTCTCGAAAGGGCTGACTGATTTGCTCTTCTAGCATTTCTTTCGCTTTCCGAAGCTTATCTACTTCATTGTACGATTTTTTTAGCTTGATCGCAGTTGATATAGTGGCGATCAATTTCTCGTTCTGCCACGGTTTGAGAACAAAATCGGTGGCACCCTCCTTCAAGGCGCGCACCGCCATTTCTACATCGCCAAAAGCGGTGATCATAATGACTACGGCTTCGGGTTCTCTTTCCTTAATAACCTTCAGCCACTCAAAGCCTTCTTTGCCGCTCGTGGTGTCTTTGCTGAAGTTCATATCCAGCAAAATCACATCGTAGGTATCGTTGTTGAGGAGAAAGGGAATTTTATTCGGGTTCTTTTCAATGATGACCTGATGATTCGATTTCTTCAATAGCATTTTGGCCGCCAACAGTACGTCCTCATCATCATCAATCATCAATATTTTGCCGGCTTCGTTCACGATAGGTTAGGTTTAGTACTTTTTGAATAGGAAAAATTGTGCCAATACAGGAAGTGTCCGAAAATGCGGTTTTCGCTCCCCCCTTTGTTCCTTGGCGTACAAAGATGTTCAAAAATGAACACATCAAAAAACTGAAGTAGATTTGAATTCTGGATTTTTGGTGTTTTTAACGTTGCCATTTTTAGAATTATCTTTACTTCGAGCAGAGTACCACATTCGTAACAAAACATCCTTCTGAACTCCAAACTAATTTGTTGCCTGTTTTTTTTAGGCCTTATTTGGCAACCGCTTTTTGCGCAGGTCAGGAGAGACTCATCCCGACACATTTCAGCCACACGCAAAGCGTTGAAAAAAGGAATTGCACTGATATCTACTTCTCCGAATGACACGATAAAGAATGACTGGAGCGGCTCAAACTTCGATGACTACTCCAACAAGATCATTAGAAGGATAGATGTGGAGTTTATCGGACTGGAACGCTCGGTATACGATACTACCAAGAGGCTGAACAAAACCATAGGGAAGATCGCTAATTCACTTCACACACAAACCAAAGAAAATGTTATTCGCAATCATCTGTTTGTTTACAAAAACAGACCGCTCAATCCCTACATGCTTGCAGATAACGAGCGCTTTTTGCGTAGCCTAGATTTTATTTTGGATGCTCGCATGGTGGTAACACCAATAGAAGGAACCGATTCTGTTGACGTCTTGGTCGTCTCTCGCGATGTGTTTAGTTTAGGTGGTAGTTTGGGAGGGTCGCCCACGATACCTGAGTTTTCCTTATATGATGCCAACTTAGCTGGTGGCGGACAACGATTTCAGTTTTCAGGTAAACTCGACCCAAGCCGTGACCCTCGGTTTGGGTATGCCTTGCAATATCAGAAGAGTAGTTTGCTAGGTAGCCTTGCCAATCTGGAGATGGCGTATACGGAACTGAACAACGGGGTTAGTCTTGGATCTGAAAATGAGTATGCGTATTACGTCCGGTTACATAGGCCGCTGGTGTCGCCATACTCTCGTTTAGCTGGAGGCATAGAAGTGAGCAACAATTGGTCGCGCAATATTTTCAATCGACCGGATTCTACTTTTTTAAATTATAAATACCAATTGGTTGATACTTGGGCTGGTTACAACCTGGGTATAAAAAGAGAATTTGCAAATCGCAATCGCTACTTTTTGGCCGTCCGTTATTTCGATAACTTCTTTTCGAAACGGCCCGCACAAGACGCCATTCGCGAGCAGGTTCGCTATGCAAGCAGTAGTGGCATATTGGGAGAGCTGACGTTCTATCGGAGAGACTTTTTCAAGACACGGTATGTGGTTGGTTTTGGGCGAACGGAAGATGTTCCGTTTGGGATCAGTGTGTCTGCTGCGATGGGGTACCTGACTTTATTGGGAAAGGAGCGGCCATATATGGGTGTAAAGATAGACTTTAGCCAGGCGAGTAAACGAGGCGATTTTTATCAGATTAAATTAGAGTCGGGTGGATTTGTACAACAAAAAAGTGAAGACGTGTTGGTGAAAGCAGAGGCTTCCTTTTATACCCGAGCCTACAATACCGGAAAGTCTAAGCTTCGCGGTTTAGTTTCGGGTGGCTATACCGAATTGTTTAATAAAACGACAAGCTCCTTTCTCACGATCACTAACAGACAAATATTTGGCTACGCAGCCGATAGTGTTTTAGGGACTCGTCAGGTATTTGCACGATTAGAAACAGTGCTCTATACTCCTTTTTCGTTAGCAGGATTTCGCTTCGCACCGTTTGTTAGTATCGATGCGGTGCAGACGAATTGTTTGGTATGCAGTAAAAGCGTGCCTGCAATTATAGGATTAAATGGAGGCCTCCGTACACGAAATGAAAACTTGATTTTTGGAACAATGGAATTACGATTCACCTTTATTCCAGATGACGGAAGAGGCAAAAATCAATTTGGGTTTAGCTTTCGGCAAAATCTTCAGATCAGAAATGCGACTAATTTTATTGCAGCTCCCTCGCAAGTGACCAACTAACATCTATCTTCAGTTACAACTGGACTCCCCGCATTCACCCCGAGGCTGCGGGGGTCTTCCGAGTCTCAGCGTGGTCTGCCGAAGGAGACCCCTATTAGACGAAAGATGGATTGGGGAACAGCAACTGGTCATTGGCGGGCGGGGTAGTTTTAGGATTTGTTGTATCTAAGGAGTCGTCCCTTTTCCCAGATGTAAACTATATTCACTCAACCCAAATTTTGCAGTAGCAAAATTTGCCTGAGGTTGACGCAAAATGCATGGCATTTTGGTCAAGGTTAACCCTGAAAAAGCCCTTTTTGTGCTTTCTTCAGCCGTCCGGGCAGATTTTGCAGCCAATTGCAAAATCTGGGTTTAACGAAGCCAGGAACAAATCTTTTTCCCGAGGAGATATGTTTACGAGCAATGGTGTAGGGTTTCAGTTTAATGCCAGGTATTTGATCAACAAGTAAACATTCCTTTTTGTAAATCCCATTCCGACATTTATAAACACAAACGGTAGTTGAAAAGTATTTGAGCCGCAGAATTCAGTTTAAACAGAATTATTAAACCAAATAAATTTAAATTGAACGCAAGCTGGAATCCAAATTTTACCAATAATATTAATGTCTTCAGGTTGGGAGGGACTTTCTTTTTATAAAGTTAACAACTCAATTTAAATTTTGTGAAAAGGAAAGTTTAATTTTAGAACTGTAAGGAAATCAAAATCTAATCCCTCAATCAGTACCATTCAAATCAAAATCAAATTACCCATTATGAAAAAAACACTTACCCTTTTTTTGGTCTTGCTAATGGTGGCCTTTATGAGTTGCAATCAATCATCGAAGCAAAACAACGTGATTACATCTGCCGATGCCATTTACTATGGTGGCGATATCATTACCATGGAAGGCGATAGCGCGGTTTATCCTGAAGCCGTTGCCGTAAAGGCTGGGCAAATAGCTTTTGCAGGAAGCAAAGTTGAAGCAGAAAAGATGAAAGGCGACAGCACGGTTATGCGTGATTTAAAAGGCAAGACCTTGGTTCCTGGATTCATTGATGGGCATTGTCATTTTTTCGCGTTTGGTTCGCAAGCTATATCAGCTAACCTTTTAGCGCCACCCGATGGTACAAGCAATAACATAGATGATTTGGTGAATGAACTTAAGGCATGGTATCAAAAGAATGGTACTGACAAAACACAAGGATGGATTGTGGGAATTGGGTTCGATGATGCCGTACTAAAAGAAAAACGTTTTCCAACAAAAGATGACCTAGATAAGGTTTCCACCGACTTGCCTGTGATGGCAACACATATCTCCGGGCATTTTTGCAGTGTTAACACAAAAGGATTGGAAGTATTGGGCATAACAGCGGCATCCAAGGATCCGGAAGGTGGAGTGATTAGACGCGTAAAAGGAAGCAAGGAGCCAAATGGAGTATTAGAGGAGCTTGCTGCTATTCCACACATGTTTAAATTGGTTACGCCACCCACCAAAGAGTTAGCCGATTCATACCTTGATGCTGGGCAAAAAATGGCTGCGAGTTATGGATATACTACTTGCAACGAAGGTCGTGCGATGGGCAACCATGAGCAGATGGCCGACTATGCGACACGAGGAAAAATGTATCTGGATGTAAATTCTTGGATCGACTATTCGGTTCCGCAACACATGGGTAGCGAGTGGTACAGCAAAGAGTATAAAAGCCATTATCGCATTGCGGGGCTCAAGCTAACACTCGATGGCTCGCCACAAGGAAGAACGGCCTGGCGCAATTCTCCTTACCTGATTCCACCTGATGGTCAGAAAAAGGGGTATAAAGGCTATCCTGCCATTCCTAAAGATGAAGATGTTCAAAAAATTGTGGATAGTGCGTTTGCCAATAACTGGCAGTTGAAAGCACATGCCAATGGTGATGCAGCTGCCGATCAATTATTTAGAGCTATTGGTAAAGCTTCTGCCAAATATGGGAATGAAGACAGACGCAATATTTTAATACATGGCCAATTGATTCGCATGGACCAGTTAGATAGTATTAAAAAATATGACATCGTTGCTTCGTTATTCCCCATGCATACTTTTTATTGGGGCGATTGGTATAAAGAAATAATCGGCCCTGACAAAGCGCAACAAATCAGCCCGATTAAATCAGCCCTGAAGAAAGGTATTAGGGTCACAAGTCACACAGATGCACCTGTCGCGTTTCCCAATATGATGATGATTTTATGGACAACGGTCAATCGGGTGAGCCGCACCGGAACTGTAATGGGACCTGATGAAAAACTAACACCTTATGAAGCCTTAAAATCGATCACCATTTGGGGTGCAGAGCAGTTTTTTGAAGAGGAAAAGAAGGGCACATTGACAGTCGGCAAACTGGCCGATATGGTGGTGCTTGATAAAAATCCATTAAAAGTTGATCCGATGACGTTGAAGGATATTGTTGTGCTAGAAACTATTAAAGAAGGGAAGACCATCTATGAAAAAAAATAGAGGCTCTTTGAAGTTCAAAGGGAAAAATGAATTAATTGCATCTTATTAAATTAAAAAAACTATGAATCGATTATCTATTTTATTGTTTGCATTTGTGCTGGTTTCGTGCGGGTCACTGAAAACTACTGTTGACTATGACAAAAGTGTGGATTTTGGAAAGTATAAAACGTACGGGTTTTCGGCAGAGGCCTATCAACTGCCCGTAAATGATTTGGTGCGAAAGCGAATCTTTGATGCCATCCACAGTGCGCTACAAAGCAAAGGACTAAAAGAAGCCGAAAAGCCAAATTTGTTGGTTGATCTTGGTGTGAAAACGGAAGAAAAACAACAGACATCTGCTAACTCTGTGAACATGGGTGGATTTTATGGAAGACGGTGGGGTTTCGGCACTGGCTTTTCAACAACGCAGGTCAATACGACTAACTATACCGAAGGTACGTTGGTGATTAATCTAGTCGATGCAGCGAAGCAAGAATTGGTTTGGATGGGCAGCGGCACAGCAACGGTGACAGAGAAATCCATTCAGCAAGACAAAATTGAGGCTGCAGTGGCAAAAATTCTTGCGAGGTTTCCTCCAGCGCCTAAGAAATGATCTAAAAACTTTGAGTAATAACTCTAACCGAATATGACTTCCATGAAAAATTTGATCGTTTTTTTTCTTTTGCTGTGTGGCACCACAGCCGTTGCGCAAAAAACAGAAGCAGAATTAGTGCGCAGTGCATTTCAACTAGAAAAGAAAGCATTGGTAGCCGACTACCTGCAGATGAGCAACGATGAAGCTGAGAAGTTTTGGCCCATCTATAATCAATACGAAGAGCAGCGAATAGATGCCTTTACCCGAAGACTAAAATTAGTCGAAGCCTATTTATTCAATATTGAAAAAGGTATCGCTGAAGTCCATGCAGATGAGATGGTAAAGGAAAGTGCTGCCATCCAAAAGAAAGAACTTGAATTGCGCCAAAAGTACTATAAGCTGATCAAGAAATCTATTTCCTTACCAGTGGCTGCTCGTTTTTACCAGGTAGAAGATGCCATCAATGTGGCCGTCCGCAATGAACTGTATGGCAATCTTCCAGTGGCTGTAAGAAAATAAGTACACGCATGACGTCTCTTGGTAGCGGGGTCTCCTGCGGAAGACCCCCTAGTTGTCGTTGGTCAAAATATTTTGTTATTGTTGGTCTCCCGACCAACAATCTTTTTCTCGCGCGAGTCACCCGTTTCGGGGACTCGGGCGCAAGCATAAGCACTACGAAAAGTTTAGGGCAGAAAGTTTTGAGTTGAGAGTGCGCAGAGTCCCGAAAACGGAGACTCTGCGAGGAATAAAATATAAAACGATGAGGGTGTGTGATGTGGCGGCTATTTTAAACTACAAGGTACGAAGTACGAAATGCGAACTTGCACCCTATAATTCGTACCCCGTACTTCGTATTTCGTACCTCTTACCTCGTACTTCGTAAAGATGAAAAGATACCTCCTCATCCTACTGTTGACATTCAATGCATCGCTGGTTGTGGCCAGCCCGCTGAAGAAAGTTGCGGCAGACACCACCGTAGATAAAAACACGCTCAAAAAAATACTGCATTGGGTATCGGCCTTCACCATGTACTCTAGTGTAGACTTATCTGATAAAGTAGACCTAGGGCAATATGCTGAGGCTACTGACCTGCTCCAGTCTTTTGTGCAAAACCCAGAGCTGAGCCTGCGCCTCAATGCCTTCCGCAAAGCCACCTTTGTGAATGTGTACCCCAAGGGATTGCTCAACGGAAATGAATGGATACTAAAAAAGCTCAACGAAATAGCTGACGCCCAATACAATACCCTCAACCCTCCCAGCCTTACACTGGAGGTTTGGTTTACTCCAGACGCCACCGCCAGCCGGTATTTAGTGACCGCACTTTTTAAAACCACCGAAGACAAACTGCGCGCAGCCGTGGCCGCGGCCAACCCCGCGCTGAGCAGCGCACTACTGGGCAAAACGTATGCACAGCCGCGCTTGGCCAAAGCCGATGTGAACGCGGCCATCTTTGCTGCGCTCGATGCCCTGCAAACTGCCATCGGCAGCACCTTTGCGCCCAACATAGCCATCCGCTACAACGATGTGATGTACCTCAACAACCAAACCATAGAAGTATGGCAAAAGGCCAACGAAGGCAT
>JAJTGQ010000170.1 GCA_021299455.1 Flammeovirgaceae bacterium
ATGCTATTGCTCACCTTATTTATTTTTCTGGCGAACCGCTTGTCGCGGTATGTGCAGCAAAACATCGTCATTAAGATGCTACCGGGTATTATAATGTTAGTCTTGGGCCTTTACGCGTTTGCCCGTTATTTGCTTTGAGTGACCACGGTCTTTTCGAAATCTAAAATCTATTAGCACCTTTGTCTATAATTTTTTTCTGTGTCAGATCGATATAATCAACGCGGGGTCTCAGCTTCAAAGGAAGACGTGCATGACGCCATCAAGAAAATAGACAAAGGACTTTATCCTAATGCTTTTTGCAAGATCGTGCCTGATTTACTGGCAAACGATCCGAAATATTGTACGGTCATGCATGCAGATGGGGCAGGCACCAAATCTTCCCTTGCTTACATTTATTGGAAAGAGACGGGCGATCTCAGCGTATGGAAGGGTATAGCACAAGATGCCATCATCATGAATGTAGATGACCTGTTGTGTGTAGGCGCCACAGGCCCCATTCTCCTTTCCTCGACCATTGGCAGAAATAAAAATAAAATTCCCGGTGAAGTGATCAGTACGCTGATCAACGGAACCGAAGAAGTATTGGAAATGCTGCGGTCACACGGCATGGCGATCAGCAGCACGGGTGGAGAGACGGCAGATGTGGGCGACTTGGTTCGCACCATCATTGTTGATAGCACGGTCACCGCTCGCCTCAAGCGAGACGAAGTGATCGACAATAAAAATATTGAGGCCGGTGATGTCATTGTTGGGTTAGCATCCTATGGGCAGGCTGTTTATGAATCAGAATACAATGGAGGCATGGGGAGCAATGGGTTGACTTCATCGCGCCACGATGTTTTTAGTAATGTGTATGCAAAGAAATATCCGGAGTCGTATGACCCATCGGTTCCCGCAGAGTTGGTTTATTCCGGTAAGTATTTGGTCACCGATCAACTGCCAACAGCGCCTTTGAATATTGGTAAACTTGTGTTGTCGCCCACGCGCACCTACGCACCCGTCATCATTGCCATGCTTAAAGAAATGCGTGCCCACATTCATGGCATGGTGCATTGCAGTGGGGGAGCGCAAACTAAAGTATTACACTTCATCGACAATCTCCATGTGATTAAGGATGATTTATTTGAAATTCCTCCTCTTTTTAAACTGATCCATGGCATAAGTGGTACCGATTTAAAAGAGATGTATAAAGTCTTCAACATGGGTCATCGAATGGAAATCTACCTGCCTGAAAAAATGGCAGCGCAGGTTATTTCGATCAGTCGTTCATTGGGCGTGGAGGCACAGGTCATCGGTCGCGTAGAGTCCTCTGATCACAAACAAGTAACCCTGAAAACATCACAGGGCGAGTTTGTGTATAATTAGTCCGATCCCGTTTTACCCCATCGTATGGCTTTAGAAAAATCAGCAATAATCTTTGCTATTACTCCTTTGTCGCCCGAAAAATAATTCTAAATTTGTAACCATTGTATAAGGTTATATAATTTGGTTATGAATGAATATCTGACTATTGCCGAGGTCTCGAAGTTGATAGGTAAAAACAAGGAGACGCTCAGACGGTGGGATCGCGAAGGGAAGTTGACGGCTGTCAGAGAGCCGATGAGTAACTATCGTGTCTATCGAAAGGATCAAGTAGAGTTATTGTTTGCCGACTTTTTGGAGAAAGATGTAAGGGAGACAACAACTAATGAGGTTGAGTCAAAAAGGCAATATTCAGTACTAGAGTTATTTGCCGGTGCTGGAGGATTGGCAGTGGGTCTGGAAAAGGCCGGATTGAAATGCGTTGCTCTAAATGAAATCGATAAATGGGCATGCCAGACATTACGAACAAATAGACCCCATTGGAAGATATTGGAGGGTGATATACGATCTTTTAATTTTAGCGAATTCAAAAATAGCGTAGACGTAGTTACTGGAGGATTTCCCTGTCAGGCTTTCAGTTACGCTGGCAAGAAATTAGGTCTTGCCGATGCCAGGGGGACATTGTTTTATGAATTTGCAAGAGTAGTACAAGAGGTAAATCCACCTATTTGCATTGGTGAAAATGTTCGTGGGCTGCTGAGTCACGATCAAGGAAAAACCTTGAAAGGTATGATTTCTATTTTAGATGAGATTGGATACCATGTCGTGCCTGTCCAAGTTCTGAAAGCGATCTCTTTTAAAGTTCCTCAAAAGAGAGAACGATTAATTCTGGTTGGAATTCGTAAGGACATAAATACAACTTACAAATACCCGGAGCCTTATAAGAAGATTTATAATCTGCGGGATGCATTAAAGAAAGGAGAATTGTTTGACACCAATGTTCCTAAATCAGCGGGAGCCAAATACCCTAAGAGCAAAATGGAAATTCTAGACCTAGTCCCACCAAAGGGTTATTGGCGAGATTTGCCGATTCGCCTTCAAAAGAAATTTATGGGTGGCAGTTTTTATTTAGGTGGTGGAAAAACAGGAATAGCGAGGCGCATTGGTTGGGATGAACCCTGTCTAACGCTTACTTGCAGCCCAGCTCAAAAACAAACAGAACGGTGTCATCCAGATGAGACCAGACCATTTACAGTTCGCGAATATGCACGTGTTCAAACTTTCCCCGATGAATGGCAATTCTGTGGATCGATGGCACAACAATATAAGCAGATAGGAAATGCAGTGCCTGTTAACTTAGGAAAAGAAGTAGGTTATTCGATTGTTAAATTCCTAAATGAGTATTACGCAGAACTAAAAACGAAAAAGGGGAGATAATTTAATCTCTTCAGCTAAATCATCACAGCCTTTTTTAATTAGGTCTCGAGTGTCGAGGTTGGAAATGCTTGTGTGTAGAGCTTTGACCAGTTTGTCATAAAAATTTGGGAAGCCTGTTATTCGATGCCAAAACTCTTTTCCAACAAAAACGGGATGGGTTTTATCGATTATTCTGTAATGCATGCTAAGTTCCTCGGCCTCGCCATAGAGCACGCCAACAATAAAATCTGTATTGCTTAGTTTTGAGTTGTTCGTTTTTGCTAACCTAATGGTATCCGTAAACTTTTTTATCAATGGTTTTACATCTTCTGAATTGATTGTATTTGGCCCCGATTTCAATTGACACCACTTTTTTCTTTTATCTTTTTTGTCGACAAACTCAATGTCCATTCCTGGGATAAGTGAGCCTTTTGCAATACCTAGCTCAACAAACATCGTTTGGATTCGTGTACCGAACGAGGTATTGATTGAAGTACCCAGCACTCTCGGGTAAAAGAGCGCTTTGGCAACTCCTTCGGGGCTGTAAGTATTCTCAAGCACTTTTGAAAGGTATTTTACAACAATCGGATTAATGGAATAGGACTTTAATTTGGAATGAGTCTTCAGGGATGCGTTGATGTGTTGCTCGAAGATATTCTGTTCAAAATAACTTACAATTTCCTTGATTAGGTCTATTTCTTTCAATGTGGGCATAACTTGTTAAATAAAAATCAGTTTGAGATTTAAATCTAAACATTATTTCTCTTCCAAACCTTCACCCCTTCAAACCAAATGACCGAAATGAAGCCAACCAGAATACTCATTGATAGTTGTGAAAGATTCAGACGTTCGAATTCGAAGAATTTTGACAGGGGTCTTACATAGAGCAAGCACGCGGAGATAATGATCGTAGCACCAATGATAAAGCCCACCAAATTATTTTTATAGCGTAAAGTGGTAAAAATGGAATAGTAAAAAGAACGGTTGACGAGGGTTAGAAAAATATTAGCAGACACTAATACCGTAAACACGATGGTTCGTGTGACGCCTTCATCCCATCCTTGATTGACAGCCAATTGATAAGCCAGAAGCGTACCGAAAGTAATCGCCAATCCTTGCACAATACTGATGAACAATTCTCTGCCATTAAAAAACGTTAACGAAAAAGGCCGTGGCTTTTGTGTCATCGTGTTTTCTTCCATCGGCTCGTTTTCATAGATGATAGAGCATGTTGGCCCCATGATCAATTCTAGAAAGATGATATGCACAGGAGAGAAAATATTTGGATATACCCACCCCAAGGCAAGGGGAATGAACACCGTTAGAATGATTGGAATGTGAATGGAGATCACATATTGAATGGCCTTTTTCAGGTTGGAATAAATTTTTCGCCCCATCGCTACAGCTTCTACCATTTTTGATAAATCATCGTCTGCCAGAATAAGCGAGGCGGCTTGTTTGGCAATTTCTGTTCCTTTTTTCCCCATCGCTATGCCAATGTGTGCGGCCTTAAGTGCAGGGCCATCGTTTACCCCATCGCCCGTCATGGCCACAATTTGATGCTGCGCTTTTAGCGCATTGATAATTTTCAATTTTGCCTCCGGAAACATGCGGGTAAAAAGGGAAGTTTCCACTACGCATTTGTTCAGTTCACCTTCCGATAGTTTCATTAACTCTTCACCCGAGATACTTTTATCATATCCAACAAAGCCCACCTGCCGGGCAATAGCTGAAGTTGTTGCCGCATTGTCGCCCGTAATAATTTTTACAGCAATACCGGCTTTGTAAAAATCTCCCAAAACAGTTTGGATGTTTTTCTTTGGCGGATCGTAAAAGGCAACCAATCCTTTAAACGTGAATTTCATTTCCTGCTGAGTGAGGGAAAATTCATTGCCGCTAATGGTTGCAACGCCAACGCCCAATACACGATAGCCTTCGATAGCGAGCGCTTGAACCGCAACTTCTATGCTGCGCTTTTCTGCTTCAGAGAGTTGAGAAACATTGATCAATGCTTCGGGCGCGCCCTTGGCTGCAATAATGCGATCATTATCACTCACAAAAACGTGCGTCATCATAGGTGGCTTGCCACCTAGCGGATACTCTTTCGCTAAATGATAGTTGTGACGTTCGTCAACAGAAGTTGTTTGTGCGTAAGCAGCATGCAGCGCCACTTCCATCGGATCGAATGGCACGGGCTCGCTGGAAAACATGGCCAATCTGACTAGTTCTCGCTCTGGGTTGCCGAGCGCACTATCTGCCGAAGTCACCTTGTTGTTGGCCAACACAAAAAGTTTGGCCAGGCTCATCTTATTCTCGGTAATCGTTCCTGTTTTGTCAACGCAAATAGTTGTTGCACTTCCCAGTGTTTCTACGGTTTTCATTTGTTTGACCACAATACCCATCTTCATCAATCGCCAGGCGCCAAGCGCCATGAAGGTGGTGAAGGCTACGGGAATTTCTTCTGGTAAAATACTCATGGCCAAGGTGAGCGCTTTCAGCAAACTTTCTATTACCAGATGAGAACGTAAGTAATTGATTGCCCAAACAATCGCAAAAACAATGGCGCCTGCTATCACCATCTTTTTTACAAAATTGCTAATCTGCAACTCAAGCGGTGTCTTTTCGTCCGCGATGCTCTCGAGGCTTTTGCCAATTTTTCCTAACTTGGTTTCATTGCCAATAGCGGTAATAGTGGCGATGGCTAAACCACTGGCTACTGATGTACCATGATAGACGTAGCGATCTTCGCTGGTGACCTCTTTACTGACAGCCATTGATTCACCAGTAAGAATGGACTCGTTCACCGAGAAATCATTGGATTGAAGTATCGCGCCATCAGCGGCTATGGAAGCTCCTTCTTCTACCATCATACAATCACCCACGACTAACTCCTCGCTTTTTATTTCCATCACCACGCCATTGCGAATGACTTTACTATTTGGTGCCGTAAAAGTTTTTAATTTTTCTAACGCATTGCGGCTACGAGAATCCTGATACAAAGAGATCGCAGACACTAGCACAATTGCAGCGGCCAGAAAGATGCCGTCACCCGTTTTTCCGGTGGCGAAATAGATGGACGATGTAGTTAAAAGTAAAATGACCATTGGCTCTTTGGCCAAGCTCTTTATAGCATCAATCAAACTGTTTTCCTTTTTGTACTCCAAGCGGTTGTATCCATACTGCTTTCGTGCAGCGATTACGTGTTCGTCCGTTAGGCCCTTTATATTGAAAGGAGAGTTAGACATTTATAAGGCAGGTGTTGGTGTTAGTTTTGCGTTCCCACAAGGTACTTGATTCGCTACAGATTCGAGTAGTCAGCGCAAGGTTTTGTGTTCTTTAGTCAAACAAAGTAATGCGCCCTCAAAATCGGACCCTCGTATCCAAAGGCGCGAAAGTGGTTAAGCTGGTTATCGCTGAATAGGTTGAACCCATCTTGAAAATTTTGTGTCCTTCTAAGTGCCAAATAACCTCCGTCAAATCGCATATTCTTTCTAAATTGCGCCCTATTTTTCAGTATCCGTGAGTAAATATAAAGAAGCCAAAGAACTCAATTACGCTACCATCGCCAGCGAGATGCTGGAATTTTGGAAGGAGAACCAGATTTTTGAAAAATCGGTGAGCAACCGCGAAGGCGCAAAGACCTTTACTTTCTATGAGGGACCACCGTCTGCCAATGGCACGCCCGGTATTCACCACGTGATGGCGCGCACCGTCAAAGACATTTTTTGTCGCTATAAAACGCTACAGGGTTTTCAGGTAAAGCGCAAAGGCGGTTGGGACACACATGGACTACCCGTGGAGTTACAAGTGGAAAAGGAATTGGGCATCACCAAGGATGACATAGGCAAGAAAATTTCCATCGAAGACTACAACCAGAAGTGCCGCGAAACGGTGATGAAGTACAAAGATCAATGGGATGATCTTACCACCAAGATGGGCTATTGGGTAGATTTGAAAAACCCCTATGTTACTTACGAAAAAGAATATATTGAATCGTTGTGGTGGATTTTGAAAAAATTCTACGACAAAGGTTTGTTATACAAAGGCTATACCATACAACCTTACTCTCCTTCAGACGGCACCGGACTTAGCTCGCATGAGTTGAACCAACCGGGTTGCTATAAAGATGTGAAGGATACTTCGGTGGTGGCACAGTTTAAATTAGTTCAAGACCTGCCTACCGGACAGGCAGGTTCAAAGTTCAAAACGCTCTTCACTTCGAATGAAGAGGTGTGCGTTTTAGCTTGGACTACAACACCCTGGACGCTTCCATCCAATACTGCGCTTGCGGTAGGTGAGAAAATCAAGTATGTTCAGGTTAACTCCTTCAACCCCTACACATTTAAACCAGTCAGTGTAGTACTGGCGAAGGACTTGGTTGGAAAATATTTTTCTGACAAGAATAAAGATTTAAAACTCAGTGATTACAAGTCAGGAGATAAAGCGATCCCATTTGAAATTGTAAAAGAGTTTTCCGGTAAAGAGTTAATCGGCCTCCGCTACGAACAGTTGATGCCTTATGTGCAGCCGTTCTATTCTGCAGAAAATGCTTTTCAAATTATCTCTGGAGATTTTGTAACAACAGAAGACGGAACGGGTGTGGTACACATTTCTCCAACTTTTGGAGCTGATGACTTTCGTGTAGCAAAGCAAAATGGAATCCCTGCCCTTACCGTCAAGGACGAAGCCGGCAATGAACTGCCTACCGTAGATAGAAAAGGAAAATTCATTTCCGTCATTGGCGAGAAGCTGAAAGAAGGTGTCGCTAAGTACAATATCAAAACGCACAAACCACTTGGTGCAGATGATTTTTACGTAAAGAATTACACCGATGAAGATGAAACGAATCCAGATTACAAGAACACGGATGTTATCATCTCGATCATTTTTAAAGAGGAAAACAAAGCTTTTAAGGTAGAGAAGTACGAGCACACCTATCCGCACTCCTGGCGAACCGACAAGCCCGTATTGTATTATCCTCTCGATGCATGGTTTATCAAAACCACTGCACTTAAGGATAAGATGGTCGAGTTGAACAAAACCATCAATTGGAAACCCGAGTCAACGGGAACAGGTCGTTTTGGCAATTGGCTGGAGAATTTGGTGGATTGGAATTTGTCAAGATCACGTTACTGGGGAACACCATTACCGATTTGGAGAACGAAAGACGGAAAAGAAGAAATTTGTATAGGCTCTATTCAACAACTAACAGAAGAAATAGAAAAGGCCAAGAAGGTAGGAATCAAGAATTCAACATTCAATAGTCAAAATTTCGATTTGCATCGTCCATTTGTCGATGAAATCATTTTAGCAGGCAGGAACGGTGAGCCGATGTATCGGGAGACTGACCTGATCGATGTGTGGTTCGACTCTGGTGCCATGCCTTATGCGCAATGGCATTATCCATTTGAGAATAAAGAAGTTTTTGAAAATTCATATCCGGCTGATTACATCTCGGAAGGCGTTGACCAAACACGCGGATGGTTCTTTACTTTGCACGCCATTGCTACTTTACTAAGCGAGAGCAGTGAAGAGATAAAAGCCGTCAACAAAAAAGTGAACAATGGCGGAGTAGCATTTAAAAACGTCATCTCTACCGGATTGGTGCTGGATAAGAACGGGGAGAAAATGAGTAAGCGCAAAGGCAATGTTGTTGACCCCTACACAACGCTGGGAAAATACGGAGCGGATGTGGTGCGTTGGTACATGATTGAAAATGCACCACCATGGGATAACCTGAAGTTTGACGTAGCGGGCATTGAAGAAACCCAGCGTAGGTTTTTCGGCACGCTAATGAACACGTATTCCTTCTTTGCCATGTATGCGAATATCGATGGCTTTGTAAAAGATGAAATGAATAATGTTCCATTTGATCGTCTGGCGCCATTAGATAAATGGATCATCACCAAAGAACAATCATTGATCGAAGAAGTGTCAGCTTCCTATGAAGACTATGAGCCAACGAAAGCAGCTCGCGCCATTCAAGAATTCGTGAACGATCACGTATCAAATTGGTACGTTCGCCTAAACCGTAAG
>JAJTGQ010000044.1 GCA_021299455.1 Flammeovirgaceae bacterium
ATCTCTAAGGGGATTTGAGCTACGCATTTTTTTTCACGTAACTCATTTTGATGAATCAAAAATACAATATCACTGCCCTTGCTCCAAATACTTCACAATCATTTTGTTATCTGAAAATTTCTTAAAAGCGATTTCCCTGGGAGGTTATCCCGAAACCGCAGAAAAACTCCAAGAGTAAAATTCTAATTGTTATAGTCAAGCTACATTCAATAAAAAAGCCTGATCGAATTTCGGTCAGGCTTTTTTATTGACTAAAAGTGTAGTCTAAGCTTTCGCTTTCTTCACCTCTCGCTTTTCATAACTTTCAATCACATCTCCTACGTTGATGTCATTTAGATTTTTAATGCTCATACCACAATCAAAGCCTGACTTCACTTCTGAAGCGTCATCCTTGAATCGTTTTAGAGCTGTCATTTCACCAGAGTAAACTACTATACCATCTCTGATCAAACGGATTGGATTGTTACGCTTGATGTACCCATCGGTAACCATACAGCCGGCCACCGTACCCACCTTCGTAATTTTGAACACTTCGCGTACTTCTGCATTTCCAACAATAACCTCCTCAAACTCTTTCTCTAGCATGCCTTCCATGGCAGCCTTGATTTCGTTGATGGCATCGTAAATAATGGAGTACATTCGAATTTCAATCTCTTCATTGTCGGCAAGTCTTTTAGCAGAAGCTGAAGGACGAACCTGGAAACCAAGGATAATGGCATCAGAGGCTGATGCCAACAATACATCCGATTCAGAAATCTGACCAACTGCCTTGTGAATAATGCTTACTTCCACTTTAGGTGTAGACAATTTTAACAATGAATCTGACAATGCTTCTATCGATCCATCCACGTCACCTTTAATGATCACGTTCAATTGCTTGAATGAACCGATGGCGAGTCGTCTTCCGATTTCATCCAGCGTAATATGTTTCTTCGTGCGAATGCTCTGCTCTCGCAAAATCTGACTGCGCTTGTTGGCCACCTCACGAGCTTCGCGATCAGTTTCCATGATTTGAAACTTTTCTCCAGCTTGCGGTGCACCATCTAATCCTAATATTTGTACGGGCGTTGACGGACCAGCCTCTTGCACTTTTTTGCCAGTGTCGTCAAACATGGCTTTAACGCGGCCATAGTTTGAACCTGCCACCATTACATCGCCTACGCGCAGTGTTCCAGATTGCACCATCAGCGTAGTGACATATCCGCGTCCTTTGTCAAGCTCAGCCTCAATGATCGAGCCCACCGCTGGTTTGTCTGGATTTGCTTTAAGATTAAGCAACTCTGCCTCCAGCAATACTTTTTCCAGCAGATCTTCGATTCCAATGCCGGTTTTCGCTGAAATCCCTTGACTCTGGTATTTTCCGCCCCAGTCTTCAACAAGGATATTTATCTTAGAAAGTGATTCCTTGATTTTTTCGGGGTTGGCTGTTTGTTTGTCAATTTTATTGATGGCAAAAACTAACGGAACACCCGCCACTTGTGCGTGATTGATCGCTTCCTTGGTCTGTGGCATAACGTCATCATCGGCAGCGACTACAATCACAGCAATGTCTGTCAACTTCGCGCCACGTGCGCGCATCGCGGTAAACGCTTCGTGACCGGGAGTATCCAAGAAAGCAATTTTGTTCCCGCTCTTGGTCATCACGTCATACGCACCAATATGCTGCGTAATACCTCCTGCCTCAGACGCAGTAACTTTCGTATTTCTAATAAAATCCAGCAACGAAGTTTTACCATGATCCACGTGACCCATAATGGTAACGATCGGAGCGCGTGGCTTTAAATCTTCTTCTGCTTCCGGCTCTTCATTGGCCGCTTCCTCTTCTTCAGTCGATGCAAATTGCACTTCAAATCCAAATTCATCGGCAATCACCGTAATGGCTTCTGCATCCAACCGTTGATTGATAGAAACGAACATACCCAACCCTAAACAAGTAGAGATCACATCGTTTACAGAAACGTTCATCAATGATGCCAAATCGTTGGCTGAGATAAACTCAGTAACTTTTAAAGTTTTTGATGACTCTTGTTCTTGGCGTAACCTTTCGTCTTCAGCGTCCGATACGGTCTGACGCTTTTCTTTTCTATACTTCGCTCCAGAGAACTTCTTTTGGCCACCACTTAGCTTAGCCAGTGTGGCACGTACTTGGTCTTGAATTTCTTTGTCGGTGGGTTCTGCTTTTGGCGTTCTAACAAAAGGTTTTTGACCCTGTCCCTGATTAGGACGAGGCCCAGTACTTTGTTGCCCACGTTGCTCATTTGGAGTTGGTAATCGTTTCCGGGGTCTTTTTTGTTGATTGGCCTTGTTCAAATCAGACGAAGCGACCGGCTGTGTTTTCTTTTCAGCGGGCAGTTCGATTTTAGAAAGAACTTTTAATCCCTGAAGTTTATCAGCCTTCGCTTTGATCAACTCTTGCTCAACTGGTTTTTCTACTTCAACTTTTACTTCTACCTGAGGGATAATTACCGGTTTTTCTTCTTCGACTTCTACCTTGGGCACGACTATTTCTTGAGGTTTTGTCTTTGGCTCTTTCTCAAGATTAATCTTACCAAGCACCTTAATCCCCTCTAGTTTTGGCTTTTCCGCCTCAACCTTTTCAGGTTTAGGTTCGTCTTTGTGCTTAACTATCTCCTTCGAGCCCAGATTTTTAATAAGCACATTTTCCTCCTCATCCGCTTTTTTGCGGTGTGTCTCTGGTTCAGGTTTTGGCGAAACATTCTCAACGGGCTTTGTACCGATGGTTATACCTGAAGCCTCTAACTTTTCGGACGCAGAAGACGCATATTCTTTGGCAAGCATGGCAAACTGCTCAGCTGTAAGCTTAGCGTTAGGATTGTTCTCCACACTAATACCTTTTTTGGAAAGAAATTCCAAAATGGTATTGTGCCCCACGTTCAGCTTACGTGATGCCTGTCCTAACCTTACTGATTTTTCTTCTGCCATGCTCAAATATCTGCTTTTTTACTGATTAAATGCCCATTTCAAGAGCAACTACCTATTCAAATTCCTTTTTCAATACATTTAATACTGCTTCAGCAGTCTCTTCTTCTAAATCTGTTCTGCGAACGATTTCTTCTTTATTAAGATTCAAAACGCTTTTGGCGGTATCCAAGCCGATGCGTTTCAATTCATCGATCACCCAGCTTTCAATCTCATCGCTGAATTCATCCAAGTCAACATCCTCTTCCGCTACTTGCGTATCGTTTTCACGGAATACGTCAATCTCCATTTCTACCAGGCGACTAGCTAACTTAATGTTCAAGCCACCTTTGCCAATTGCTAAAGAAACTTGATCAGGCTTTAAGTAGACCGCCACTCGTTTGTTCTCTTTGTCAATTTTGATGGAGACCACTTTTGCGGGGCTTAGAGCACGTTGTATATAAAGCTCTAAGTTTTCAGTGTAATTGATCACATCGATGTTCTCGTTCTGTAACTCTCTTACCACTGCATGTATACGTGAACCCTTCATACCTACGCAAGCTCCTACCGGATCGATTCGATCATCGTACGATTCCACCGCTACTTTTGCACGCTCTCCGGGCTCGCGAACCACCTTTTTTATAGTGATCAAGCCATCAAAAACCTCTGGCACTTCTTGTTCAAATAGTCTTTCAAGGAACACCGGGGATGTGCGCGAAAGAATAATTTTCGGGCTGCCGTTCACCATGTCTACTCGGTGGACGATGGATTTTACGTTCTCGCCTTTGCGATAACGATCTTTTGGTATTTGTTCGTTTCGAGGAATTGATATCTCATTGCCGTCAGCGTCAATCAATAACACTTCGCGGCTGAGTACCTGGTATACCTCGCCAGTAATAACTTCTCCTACAATATCTTTATACTTTTGGTAAATGATGTCTTTTTCCAAATCCTTTACTTTCTGCATAAGTGTTTGACGCGCAGTAGTTACCGCTCTTCGGCCAAAATCCTCTAAATGGATTTCTTCTGCTACTTCTTCGCCCACTTCAAAATCAGGTTCAATTTTTTGAGCTTCACTGAGGGAAATTTTATCATGTTCCCAGATGTCTTCAGAATCATCCTCCACAATTTCGCGAAAGCGCCAGATTTCCAAATCGCCCTTATCGGCATTTACGATAATGTCAAAATTGTCATCTTCTACATATTTTTTCTTGATCATGTTTCTGAACACATCTTCTAAGATGCGGATCATGGTCGGGCGGTCGATGTTTTTTTGCTTTGCGAAATCAGCAAACGATTCAATTAATGTGGATGCATCCATACAGCTTACTAGTTAAACGAAACAGTTACAATTGTTTTTTCTATATCGGTGAAAAGTATTTCCATTTTGATTAGTTCTTTCTTTCTTTCTTTCGAGGGTGTTTCGATTGTGATTTGTCCTTCAGTAACGGCCAGCAGTTTCCCCTCCACGTAATTTTTTGTTTTCAATTGCACTTTGATGGTGCGTCCTACGTTCGCATAGTACTGACGCTTTAGTTTTAGCGGCACATCCAACCCAGGGGTTCCCACCTCCAGATTATAAGCACCTTCAATCAGATTCAACGTTTCCAAATCTTCCGAAAGTTTTCGACTTACCTCCGCACAGCTATCAATACTGATCCCTCTGTCGCCATCTAATTGCACGATAACTTTAGTGGGTTTGTATTTTGAAATCAGCACATCTACCACAAAGTGGGAGGGGTCCACCAGGTGCGATTCTGCCAATTCTCTTAATTTAAAAGCCAATTCCATAAGTTTCGATAAACAAAGAGGGGACTTGCGGTCCCCTCCAGTTGATTTTCTAAGAAAGTGATGCAAATGTAATGCATTTTTATTTTATCGCAAATTTTTCTGTCCTTTGGTTATACATCAAATGGCATTAATGTACGTTACTGCTCGATTTTTAATACTCTTATTGTTGATTGGCGGTGTGGCTTGCGCCCCCCAAAAAGTAAAGGATGACGAAATTGCCTCGGTAAAAATTAGTGTTCCAGCGTTTAATTCCGACTCTGCTTATTTTTTTGTAGAACGGCAGGTAAAATTTGGGCCACGTGTGCCCAACTCAGAAGCCCATCGAGAGGCTGCCGCTTTTTTGGTCGACCGTCTCAAGAGTTATGGCGCTGTGGTTGTAGAACAAGACTTCCAGGCGTTGACTTTTGATCATCAGCAATTGAAGCTAAAAAATGTAATCGCCAGTTTTTTTCCTAGCGCCACAAAGAGAATATTGTTGGCCGCACATTGGGACACGCGCCCCTTTGCTGACAAGGATGACAAAAATAAAAATGCCTCTCTTGATGGGGCAAATGATGGTGCCAGTGGGGTGGGTGTGTTACTTGAGATTGCCCGAGTTCTAAGTGTTAGCGAAGCACCTCGCGTTGGTATTGACATTATTTTGTTTGATGGCGAAGATTGGGGCGAGCGAGAGGGGACGTCTGCTGTAGAGCTCCCCAACGGTCAGGAGTCGTGGTGGTGTTTGGGCTCACAATACTGGGCTAATAATAAGCATAAGAAAGGCTATTCCGCACAGTATGGCATTTTGCTGGATATGGTGGGTGCAAAAAGGTCACAATTTTATCGCGAAGAAGTATCGTTGCAATTCGCTGCGAAGACAGTCGAAAAAGTTTGGGACAAAGCAGCACAACTTGGGTATTCGGATTACTTCGTTAAGCAAAACGTGGGCGGGATTACAGATGACCACGTGTTTGTTAACCAATTGGCGAAAATTCCTATGATCGACATTGTACCTTACAAAGCCGGAATTGGATTCTTTGGCGATTATCACCACACCGCCAAGGACAACTTGGATTTAATCAGCAAGGAAACCTTAGCAGCTGTCGGCAACACGTTGTTGCATGTGCTTTACTACGAGGAATAATTATCTATTTGATGTAACCATCAAAATTTTTGTGGTCTCTTTCAAAGAGTACCTCTTTCGGCAGCGATTTGAAATACTCGTAAGTAATTTTCAACCCTTCCGCCCGCGATACCTTTGGTTCCCACCCCAATAATTTTCTGGCTTTGGTGATATCAGGTTGACGTTGCTTGGGATCATCTTTCGGAAGAGGGTTGTAAACAACTTTTTGGGTTGTTCCGGTAAGTTTAATAATCTCTTCTGCAAAATCACCAATTGTTATCTCGTTCGGATTTCCAATGTTAACCGGCTGAGCATAGTCAGACAGCAGTAGTCGATAGATTCCCTCGACTAAATCATCCACATAACAGAACGAACGTGTTTGTGAGCCATCACCAAATACGGTCAGGTCTTCTCCACGCAGGGCCTGGCCGATAAAGGCTGGAAGCACACGACCATCATTTAGTCTCATGCGCGGCCCGTAGGTATTAAAAATGCGCACGATCCGAGTTTCTAATCCATGAAATGTATGGTAAGCCATTGTGATAGCTTCCTGAAATCTTTTGGCTTCATCGTACACACCTCGAGGCCCAACTGTGTTCACATTGCCGTAGTACTCTTCTGTTTGTGGATGAACAGTAGGATCGCCATACACCTCTGAAGTAGAAGCAATAATGATGCGTGCTTTTTTCACCCGCGCCAATCCAAGCAAATTGTGTGTTCCCAATGATCCAACCTTTAGCGTTTGAATCGGTATTTTCAAGTAATCGATCGGGCTGGCCGGTGAAGCAAAGTGGAGAATGTAGTCCAACTCTCCAGGTACATGTACGAATGTGGAAACATCATGGTGGTAAAACTCAAAATTCTCAAGTTTGAAAAGATGCTCGATGTTTCGTAAGTCGCCCGTGATCAGGTTATCCATCGCGATCACGTGATAGCCTTCTTTAATAAAACGATCACATAGATGCGAGCCAAGAAACCCGGCACCGCCTGTAATCAAAACTCTTTTTCTATTTCCCATAAATTGTTTCTCGTCCAATGCTGTAGTAAGTATAGCCTAATTCTTTCATCAATGGCAAATCGTACAAATTGCGACCGTCAAAAATTACTTTATTTTTTACAATCGAAGATAACCTTTCAAAATCAGGCGTTCTAAACTCGGGCCATTCGGTGGCAATGAAGACTGCGTCAGCACCTTGAGCAGCCTCGTAGGGAGTTTCGCAGTAGGCTATCTTTTCTCCTAGGAGTCTTTTCACATTTTCCATTGATTCAGGATCATGCGCTTTTATGATGGCTCCTTCCTTCAGAAGTGCTTCAATATTGTAAAGAGCTGGCGCTTCCCGAATATCGTCTGTGTGAGGTTTAAAAGCCAAGCCCCAAAGCGCGAATACTTTTCCTTTCAGGTCTCCTTTAAAATAATCTTTGATGCGAGGGATCAACTTTGTTTTTTGCTCTGAATTTACATCCATCACTGCTTTCAGGATTTTAAAATCGTAATTGAAATCACTAGATGATTTTTCCAGTGCTTGAACATCTTTTGGAAAACAGCTTCCGCCATATCCGATACCTGGAAACAAAAAGCGCTTTCCAATTCGGCTGTCGGTTCCAATTCCTTTCCTTACCGAGTCAACGTCCGCTCCAACAAGCTCGCACAAATTGGCAATCTCATTCATGAATGAGATTTTGGTTGCCAAGAATGAGTTAGCTGCATACTTTGTCAGTTCAGCAGATCTTTCATCCATAAAAACCAAAGGATTTCCCTGCCGAACAAAAGGGGCATAAAGCGTTTCCATTACTTTGCGGGCTGCTGTCGAAGTGGTTCCAATAACAACCCTCTCAGGTTTCATAAAATCTTCTACAGCGACTCCCTCCCGAAGGAACTCCGGGTTTGAAACCACATCAAACTTCACCTTGGATTTCAGTGCAATTCTTGTCCTTACTTTGTCGGCAGTGCCAACCGGCACGGTACTCTTATCCACAATAACAGTATACTCCTTTAGCAACGGGCCGAGATCTTCTGCCACACCTAAAATATATTTCAGGTCGGCTGATCCATCCTCACCGGGCGGGGTTGGCAATGCGAGGAAAATGATTTTGGCATCGTTAATCCCTTCCTCTAAGTTGGTCGTAAATGATAATCTTCCCTGCTTCAAATTGCGCTCAAAAAGCAACTCAAGGCCAGGTTCATAAATGGTGATCTGGCCGCTTGCCAGTTTTTCTACTTTTGTTCGATCGATATCTACACAGATAACGGTGTTGCCTGTTTCAGCAAAGCAAGTTCCTGTAACTAATCCAACGTAACCTGTTCCAACAACTGCAATTTTCATCGTATTAAAAAATTTGAGGCCAAAAATAAGCCTTTTTCGCGCCTTTAAACTTACTGATAAATTAATATTACCAAAACTAACGATTGTTTGTTTTATTTACTCGAAGTCGTACGTTTGCAAACTAAAAAACGGAGTTATGGAGCTGATGACAGAGCCAGCACAACAGATCAATTTTGATCATTCGGAAAACCAAAAAATGATCGCCCAGATGATCCGCGATTTTGGAGCGAAAGAAATTAAGCCCAAAATGATGGAATGGGATGAAAGTCAACATTTTCCAATTGAACTTTTCAAAAAATTGGGTGGGCTCGGCCTAATGGGTGTATTGGTTCCCGAAGAATATGGTGGCTCCGGCTTTGGCTACCACGAATATGTAACAGCTATTTTGGAACTCGCCAAGATTGACGGCTCGATCGGCCTTTCAATGGCAGCTCACAATTCGTTATGTACAGGCCACATTCTTCAGTTCGCGAATGAGGAGCAGAAACGCAAGTACCTCCCGAAATTAGCCACTTGCGAATGGCTTGGTGCCTGGGGTTTAACAGAGCCAAATACCGGTTCTGATGCCGGCAACATGAGAACAGTTGCGGTAAAACAAGGTGAATATTATGTCTTAAACGGGGCCAAGAACTTTATCACCCACGGAAAGTCGGGAGATGTGGCGGTGGTGATTGCCAGGACAGGGAAAGTCGGAGATTCACATGGCATGTCAGCGTTTATAATCGAGAGAGACACGCCTGGGTTAACGGCAGGCAGAAAAGAAAATAAGTTAGGCATGCGCGCTTCTGAAACTGCCGAGATGATCTTTTCGGATTGCCGGGTTCATGAATCTCAATTGATCGGTAAAGAAGGCGATGGATTTGTTCAGTCTCTTAAGGTGTTGGATGGCGGCAGAATATCAATTGCAGCTTTGAGTTTGGGTATTGCAGAAGGTGCTTTTGAGGCGGCTCTTCATTATTCAAAAGAGCGGCATCAATTTAATCAACCTATATCCAGTTTTCAAGGTATCTCGTTCAAATTGGCCGAAATGGCCACGAAAGTAGAGGCAGCAAAATTATTGACTTTTCGTGCGGCCGATCTAAAAAGCAAGGGTTTAAGTGTCAATAGGGAATCTGCAATGGCAAAGTTGTATGCTTCTGAGGTGGCCGTGGAGATTGCGAATGATGGAGTCCAAATTTTTGGGGGATATGGGTACACCAAGGATTTTCCGGCAGAAAAGTACTACCGTGACGCGAAACTTTGCACCATTGGCGAAGGTACGTCCGAAATTCAAAAACTGGTCATCTCAAGGTCTATTTTGAAATAGGGCTTGTGTAATTCGCACTGAAACGTATATATTTGCACCCCAAACATTAGAAAGATGCTAATTATCAACATTAAGGAGAACGAGTCGATCGATAAAGCCCTAAAGCGCTTTAAAAAGAAGTTTGAAAAGACGGGAGTATTGAAGTCTCTTCGTGCCAGAACAGCTTTCACAAAGCCATCTGTGAAAAGAAGAAGTGAAATAATCCATGCTTCTTATATTCAGAAACTATACGAGAAAGATAATTACTAACAAATAGTAGACATTTTATAAACAATCCTCCCTTTGCTTCGCAGGGGGAGGAATTTTTTTTATATTCGAAGCGTCAGATACGCGTTTGGGATGTGCCCATGCAATGATAGACTCTTTCTTAAAATATATTCAGTTTGAAAAGCGGTATAGCCCCCAAACCGTTATTTCCTACGCTACTGACTTGCACCAATTTCAAACGTTTCTAACCGAAGAGTTTTCAGGCACAATGATCGTAGATGCCAACTACGGACTGGTGCGTTCATGGGTCGTAAAATTGGTCGAGCTAAAACTAGATCCCATATCTATAAATCGAAAAATAGCCTCCTTGCGATCCTTCTACAAGTTCTTGCTACGCCAGGAAATGATTAGTCAAGATCCCATGCAGAAGATCAAGATATTGAAGACGGCAAAGAAGTTACCTCATTTTGTGAGTGAGGCAGATGCCGTGCAATTGATGGACAACGTTGAATTTCAACCAGATCATCAAGGGCTTCGAGATCAGCTTGTCCTGGAGCTTTTTTATGGAACAGGCATGCGGCTTTCTGAACTGATCAATCTAAAGGAATCTAGAATTAACCTAAGAGATAGAACGTTGCGAGTCGTAGGAAAGCGAAACAAGGAGCGCGTCATCCCATTTTCTGCACAGCTGGTTTCGTTGATTGAGTCTTATTTAAAAATCCGGAACAAGGAAATTGGAAGCCCAACTCACGGGTATCTATTTGTGACAGATGCTGGTGAGCAACTCTACCCTGTTTTAGTGAATCGGGTTGTAAAAAAATATATGAGACTTTTCACCACAGTGGAGAAAAAAAGCCCCCATGTGTTGCGCCATACTTATGCCACTCATCTTTTAAACAAGGGCGCTGAGATTAACGCGGTGAAAGAGCTGCTAGGGCATAGTAGTTTGGCGGCTACGCAGGTTTATACTCATAATTCGATGGAAAAGTTGAAAAAGGTATTCGAGCAAGCCCACCCGAAAGCGTAATTTTTTTGATTGTTTATATGTTTAACTTTAATTTTTATAATTTATGAAACTGCAAGTTCATTCCATTCATTTTAATGCTGACAGCAAATTGGTTGAGTTCATTCAAAAGAAAGTTGACAAACTAGAAACGTTTTATGATCGCGTAGTGGATGGGGAAGTTTTTTTGAGAATCAATAATGAGGGAGTTGACAACAAGACGGTCGAGATAAAGGTAAAGGTGCCGGGAAGCCAACTTTTTGCGAAAGAGCAAGCTCGATCATTCGAGGCGGCCACGGACCTTGCCACCGAAGCGTTGCGTAATCAATTAAAAAAGTACAAGGAAAAATTATAAAACACTGCCTAACCTTAAATAAGGCCTCGTTCGAGGCTTTTTTTATTTCCCTTTACGCCATCATTTACGTGGTGTCATCTCTAAAATGAAGTAATTTCGCGGGCTTTTAATCCATTTAAACAGAATGCAGTTTTTGTTCCGTGTGTGGCTTGTGGTAGTGTTAATGTCATCGCTGGTACTCAATAGCACGTTTGCGCAGAATCAGGGATCTAACTTTTTTACTAAAAAGGATTCAGCAAAGGCGAGCTACAAAAACAAATTATTAGTTTTTCCTCTTATTGCTTCATCCCCTGAGACAAGTTGGGTTTTTGGTGTTGCTAACGCCTTTATATTCAAAACCGCCAAAAGCGATTCGGTGCTGAGAGTTTCAACTATCCCCTCTGGAATTTTATACACACTAAATAATCAAATTCTGATTGCGTTGGGTGCTAATATCTTTTTGCCCAAGGAACGGTACATCATTCGCTTTGAAAATTCTTTTAGCAAATTTCCAGATAAGTTTTGGGGACTTGGCAACAACACGGATGATAAGACTTCAGAAAGTTACACGTTCACGCAGTTTTATATTAATCCTCAACTTTATCGAAAGGTTTATGGTAGTCTTTTTTTAGGAGGAGGACTTGACTTTCAGCGAGTTTTTGATATCAAGTATGACAGTGGAGGGTATTTTGATCAAGATAAAGTGCTGGGGGTGTTCGATCGTTCTTCTTATGCCGTTTTTGGCTACAGCTTGTTTATCAATTATGATTCGCGCAACCATGCATACGTTCCAGATCGCGGAAGTTTGTTTAGAGTGCGCCTTTCAAACTTTGACAAGAGAATTGGCAGTGACTATGATTTTCGAACCTTAGAGATTGACTTTCGGAAGTTTTTTCGAGTAACAAAAAAAAGCATTTTTGCGGTGCAAAGTTTAAGCACATTCAATTTTGGAGATACACCCTATCGTAACCTGGCGATCCTTGGCGGCAATGGTATGATGAGAGGCTACTTTGCCGGAAGATTCAGAGATCAGAAATTTGCCGGTGTGCAAGCGGAGTATCGTTTTCCAATAAAAGGGAGATTTGGTGGGGTGGCGTTTGCTGGTTTTGGCCAGGTGGCGAATAGCTTTGGAGATTTTGCGTTTGATAAAATCAAGCCATCGATCGGAACTGGCGTCCGGGCAGCAGTGTTGCGCAAAGAAAAATTAAATTTAAGATTTGATATCGCTGCCGGAGCTGGTGGGGCACTAAATTACTACGTGGTACTTGCTGAATCATTTTAGAAAGAATGCATCCAATACTATTTGAGGCGGGGTCAGTTACCGTTTACACCTACGGATTTTTTATTGCGCTCGGGGCTGTTCTTGGTGGCCTTTACATGTGGTGGCAAGGAAGTAAACAATTCGGTCTAACGTTTGACCAAGCAAATACACTTTTTGTGTTGTTGATCATTGCCGGAGTAGTAGGTGGGAAACTGTTTGTTCTTTTTGAACAGCCATCTTTTTATCTAAAAAATCTCACCAAACTGTTTTCCGGAAGTGGCTTTGTTTTTTATGGCTCGCTGCTTACGGCCATTCCCGTTATGCTTTGGTACTTTAAAAAGAATAAGATTCCAACGCTGGCGATGTTGGATGTGATGGCGGTGGTCACTTGTATTGTACACGGTTTAGGTAGAATAGGCTGCTACAATGCAGGCTGCTGCTACGGAATTCCTACAGATAGCATTTTCGGAGTTGTATTTTCTGATCCGGTTTGTCAAGCGCGCCCTTTAAACGTTGTGCTACATCCGACTCAACTTTACGAAGCAACGTTAATTTTTAGCATTCTTACTTTTTTGTTGATTTATAAGAGCCATAAAAAGTTTGATGGGCAATTGTTTATTCTGTATTTGATCATTTATGCTTCTGGGCGAAGCGTGCTGGAAACGCTGAGAGGCGATTTGGAGCGGGGGTTTGTAATTCAAGACTGGCTTTCTAATTCGCAGTTCATTTCAATCTTGGTTATCGGATTGAGCATTTATTTTTATGTAAAGTTGAATAGAAAAGCTACCTTGATCCATCGAAAAAAATAATAGTTATGGAAAATCAAAGTTTTGGACAACGACTAAAACAATCGACTTATAAAATCGTAAGACGCCTGCTCATTTTTTCTTTGTTAATAGGGTTGGCCATCTTTTCTTTTTTTTATTTCGGTACTTATGAAAGTGGCGTACTAGCTGGTAAGGTTTTGAGGATTACTGAAAAGGGGGTTATTTTCAAAACACATGAAGGTAAAATCAACTTAGAATCTTTCGGTGCGCTAAAGGGCACCAACCCTATAGCGGAAACGTTTGATTTTTCGGTAGAGAATAGCGAAGTGGAAGTGATAAAGCAATTACAAGAAGTGGCGTTGACCGGAGAGCGGGTAAATCTGAAGTTTGAGAAACGTTACATGGCTTTTTTTTGGCGGGGTGACACTAAGTATTTTGTTACGGAAGTAGAAAGACAAAAATAATGCCTGTGAAAAATTCATCTCAAATTGTTGTGTATGGTTCTTATGGCTATACTGGCAAACTGATCGTTGATCTTTGTAAAGCCAATAACATGGAAGTCGTGTTGGCTGGCCGCAATGAACAGTCCTTAAAGCTGCAAAGCGAAAAGACAGGCTACGCCTACCAAGTGGTGGAGAGTAACGATCTGGCAGGTTTGAAGCGACTTCTCAATCCTGCCGCGTTAGTGATTCACTGCGGTGGCCCTTTTCGCTACACAGCAAAAACAATGAGCGAGGCTTGTATCGCGACAAACACACATTATACGGATATCACTGGAGAATATCAGGTTTTTGAGTCGTTGCCGGATTTGGATCAGAAGGCGAAGGAGCTAAACATCACTATCATGCCTGGTACTGGCTTTGATGTAGTTCCCTCCGATTGCTTAGCACTTCATTTGAAAAACAGACTGCCATCGGCCACTCATTTACAGCTTGCGTTTACGATGAGCAAAGGAGGACTTTCGCGAGGCACAGCAAAAAGCATGACCGAAGGTCTCGGTTATGGCGGGTTGATTCGCACAGATGGAAAGCTGACCTATTGTGCTATGGGTTCAAAAGTAATGGAAATCGATTTTGGATCATTCAAGTCGAAAACACTGAGCATTCCTTGGGGAGATATTTCAACAGCATGGAGAAGTACAGGGATACCCAACATTGAAGTCTATACCGGAGCAACCGATAGTATGATTGCAAATGCAAAAAGAAGCAACTATTTCAATTGGCTGTTGAGAATGCGTTGGGTAAAGAATTTTATGCTCAAGCAAATTGACAAAAAGCCGGCTGGTCCCAGCGATGAAAAGCGAGAGAGTGGAAGAAGCTTTTTGTGGGGAAGAGTGTGGGATGATTCCGGCAAAGAGTGTGTGAGTCGGTTGGAGACATTGAGTGGATATTCGCTCACCGCACATACCGCTGTGAATATTGCACAAAAGATATTAGCTGGAAATTTTAGGCCGGGCTATCAGACTCCGGCTATGGCTTATGGGGCAGAGTTGATTATGGAAGTGAACACAACCAAGCGTACGGATGTGTAGTTAGTGCAAGCCTAGAGATAAAATAAATGGGGAGGTAAACAAATTTATCTTACCGATGAGTAAAGAGGCTAGCCGTGAATCATAACGCCAAAAACAAAACCTGGCCAAAATTCAAAGGTTTGATTATTGTTTTCAATTTGCCATTTCAATAAAGAAGGGGCAAGGGTACGATCCGTATCAGTCCAAAAACAATTGTAGGTGAGTCCCCCAAAAATGTAAATGCCGTACAATTTGGGTTTTAATCGTGTACCGATTTCAACTTTAGCTCGCGATAGTAAACTCAGTGATTTGGTGAGATTGTCGCTATCAAAACTCACATGTTGAAAATCCATTCCATAACTCAGAAATCGAAACTCCATCATCCCCGGCACTGTTGATCGGTTGAAAAACATTTTCTTTACACCGTACCCCATGGACCATGCACCTTTTGAAAATGGCGATCGAGAATAAGTTACCGAATTGACCCAATAGGTATTTCTATTTGCTAAGTTGATACGTTTGTTCTTGGCGTTTCCCGTGGCAAACTCGTAGTTAAGCGCAAATAGTTCTGTTGAATAGACAGACAAATAACCTAGTTGACCAATATTCAATAACCCGAATGCGGTGCCATCTCGACTATTGACTTGCCCTCCTTGTCGGTAGATGTTAATTAATCCTATTTGCGTTCCTTGAGAACGCTTGGCCCAATTGATCAATCCGACCTGAAATCCATTCATCCGCTCAGCAAAATTGAACAAGCCTAGCTGTACACCCCAGGGATTTTTATTTTCAAAGGAGTTTATTCCTTCCGTTGACCCTGCATGATTAAATGCCCCGAGTTGAAAACCATACAAACCACCCTCAGTCCGGTTGATCAGCGCTGCAATCTGTACTCCATCCATAGATGTCACCGAAACATTTGAAATGCCAGCTACTTGCAAGCCAAATGAGAATTTGTAAATGATATTAGAAATGCCTGCGACCTGCGTACCGAACATCGAATTTTTACCCAGATTTATACCACCTGTTAGCTGCAAGCCAAAGACTTCGTCTACAACAATATTGGTAAGCCCTGAAACCTGAATACCCGATAGATGCGAGTTAAATCCACTCTTTAATTTTTGATTGGCTTCTTTTTTTGATAAGCCTGCAAAAGCATTTCCACCAGTTACATTGGCAAGCCCCGCGATTTGCAAACCGCTTGTGCCATTGGTGTTTAAATTTGAAATCCCTGCGATTTCAAAAGCTAAATTTTTAGCGGAGTAACCAGAGGTAAGGTTGAAGGAAAACTGATTGGTAAAACTACCTGGCTGCAGTCCATTGGTACCCACAGATGGAGCAATCGAGAATTGCAGCGGACGAATTTTTACCGACTTTTCTTGTGCAGTCAATGATAACACGCAACAATTAAAAAGTAAAAAAAGATAGATGTCTTTGGAACTAATCAATCTATTGTGGGCTATTGATGAAGGTCTGTCATAGTTAACCGAGAAAGTAGAAACTACCAAGCGCATGAATTTATAACTAGCGCGAACCGGAAACTAATAACTTGCCCAGCTCTTCTTTGTCCAACATGGTTACACCCTTTTGCGCAGACATGGTTTTGTCAGTGGAATTGGTTTGATTGACTGAAGGCTGATTTTCATTTACTCGTTCTACAATCGTTCGGTAAACAATTTTTTCTTTGACAATAGTATCCGGTTTGGCTGCAAGGAAAACAGTGTCTATTTGAAGTGTAGTTTTTTCCACAATCAGAGGCTGACGATTCAGTGAGCCTGAGAACCAAGCGATGCCACCGACTATCATGACTAAAGCCACTGCCGCATAGGAAGGGATTGGCTTTGCGTACCATGGATAAATCGAAACAGCGCGACCTGTCTGACGTGTGTGTTTAATTTTACGCCACACATCGGAAGATTGAAAGACTGGTG
Source organism: Flammeovirgaceae bacterium (assembly GCA_021299455.1). GTDB lineage: Bacteria > Bacteroidota > Bacteroidia > Cytophagales > Cyclobacteriaceae > ELB16-189. Next base: position 16,456 of record JAJTGQ010000044.1, read on the forward strand.
ATTGAGGCTTTAACTCGCTCAACGAAAAATTCACTTTTCGAATTTCCTCGTATTCCTCTGCTGAATCGATGACAGTGTTTACCAACTCTCTTTCAGCAACCGTTAATTCCTGATAGGTGCGTGACTGAAGAAGTTTTTCGATTTGATCGATGTTTTCCATACTTATTATTTTTCTAAAACCAACTTATATTGTTGCAAACGACTGGCCAGGCGTTTTTTTAAATAGAACAATCTTGATTTGACTGTTCCTTCCGGACACTGAAGGACTCGCGCGATTTCACTCACATCCATTTCCAATTCGAAACGCAAAGAGAACATGGCGCGCACATCTTCATCTTCTTCGCATAATACCTGATCTAACTTTTGTTGGAAGGCGAGCTGATCCAGATGATTGCTGACAGACTCATGTGTGTGATCAGAAATGACGATCAGACTATTTGCCTGCTTTCGAAATGCTTGCCTACGGTATTCATTCTTGCACATGTTGTGCGCTATCGAATACAACCACGTGGAAAATTTTCGACTAGAATCAAAGGCAGTCCTGTTATCTAAGATACGAATGAAAAGGTCGTGTAAAAAATCTTCTGCCTTCGGCTTGTCCTGCCACAGCATGCGATAGAAGTACCTAAGAAGTGGCTGGCTATAGCGATGATAGATCACCTCCAATGCCCGCTCACTTCCCTGGCTTGCTTTCTCCATCAGCGCTTCGTCTGACAGTTTTTTTAAATCATGATTAAAAAATAGCACGAAGTTTATTTCTCAATTACTTCCATGAAAATTCTGAATCCCACAGCCGCATCCGGTTTGGTATAGCTGTTGATGCTTTTGATGGTTGATTCTTCCGGAACGTGATTCCAACTTCCGCCACACGCTTTTCCTTTTTCCTGTATCATTTCGGCTACGTTGCCCACTACATCGTATAATCCAATATCATTCGGAAAGTACGCTTTGGTGGCACTCATGGCAAAGAAACCATCGGCTGCACCTAATCCGACCTTCTGTATTCCGGGGCAGGTAATCTGATCAGATACTTTAAAATTTCCCAAGTAGCAACCTCTACTGTTGATTGGGCTATTGCGTAAGCCGTAATAACGGAACCAAGGATAAAGAATATCAGGATCACTCAACGAGACCATTCTCTTTTCGTGATTTTTGTCAAATTCTTTTCCGGGAGGCGTGATTCGCACTTCCACTTTTTGCTCAGTCGGATTCAAGGAGGTTGGGTTTTTTATTGCAGCCGCAGCCAGCTGCCATTCGTTCAATGAAGGTAAGCGGAACTTTACTTTTTTAAACTTATGTTCAGTCGAACGGTTGTATTGTTCGGTAAGCCAATCGCAATACGCAACTGCGGCCTCGTACGAAAGGTTGACGGCCGGATAGGTTGAGAATCCTTTGTTCTTTTTTGTTGGGATATGATTTGACGAGTAGCCTTTCATAAGCGAAAGAGTCGGCTCGCTAAACTCTGAATAATCGAATTTGTATTTTTCATAGAGATCTGTCAGATTGTGATCGTTCAGGTAATTCAAAAAAAGATTGTATTGCTCGTTCGTCACTTCTGTGTCGAAGGCATAGATGGTTTGATAGACCTGCCGAAAGCCATCATCAACGGATTTGATATTTACCTTTGAAGGGTAGTAAGGAATCTCTTCCGGAGCATTATCAAGAAAACGTGCCATGATACCTTCGTTGCCTGTATCCTGCGCGATTTTTTCCATCACTTTTTTTAGTTCGCGTGCCTTTTCGACTGATCCCTCTTTGATGTACGATTCATATAACAGAATCATTGGCAATAAATAATTTGGACTGAATTGCTTTCCGGCATCGTGGCTTGTCTTACCATTGAAGTCGACCAATAAATAGTCCATCAAAAACTCTTTTTCAAGATTTTTTCGAATTTGTGAAATGTTATCCACGTTGGTTAAACTGTGCAGCGATGCCAGCCCCACTACGTAAAGGTATTCTTTGATGGAGTGAACATTTTCTTTTGGGATGGTTAATGCATAATAGAATTTTTTACCAGCATTTTCTTTTGGCAGCATGGCGCAAAGCGCAGAAACATTCCACGGTCCGCTATTGGTGTAATTGATATTGGCTGCTTTAAACTTTCGTTGTAGATAGTTTACATCGTTCAGCATTTCTAAATTGATAATGCAAACATCTTTTCGGATTCCGTATGCATCCTGCAATAGATACAAGGGAATTGTAGTGTTTTCGCCTTCCGTTATTAAAATAGACGAAGGCGCTACGGATTGAAGCACATTGTAGCTGTAGTTGATAAGCGAAGAACATACCTGAGCACCTTTCAAAAGACGATCGCTAAAATGAGATCGCCCTGATTGATCTAATTCAACTTCGGAAAGCAATTGCAAGAGCGCATAGGTTTCCGGTCTTTCCGGATTTCGTGCATAGGCTGTTTTTAAAAGTGTTTGTGCCTCCGATGTTAGCCCTTTGTTCCAACCTTTCACTACCAGAAGTTCAAATGAATCGGGAACGGACATTTCCATTTGGCGAATAATTTCAGTGAGCTTTTGAGGAGGCTGTTGCGCAAATACGGATGCCGTGTAATAATTGAGCCAAGCCGATGCGTTGGCAACAGATGTGGCTGTTTCCATTTCCCAGGCTTTTGCCTGATCGCCATACCACGCTAATGTCTTTATTTCCAATGTTTTTGGAAGGATTCGTTCGGCAGGCAAGCTCATGCCCACGAGGGGTAAAGCCAGTAGTAAAATTAAGAGTCGTTTCATGCTAGTTTTATAAGATTGTGGTGAATTATGTCAGTTCGATTGCCATTTGCTTGCCCGCGAGCCAAGGTCAAATAAAGCAATTCGTAGCGCAGTACACCCGAACAGAAGAAACGTTCAATTGGCTGGAGAAGTATTTAAGAGAAGAGCGATGACCTTATTTTTTGTTGATCATTTTTTTTACAAACTCCAACTGCCTGTCGTAGTTGTTTAATAAATCTTGTGGTTCAATGGTCACGATGTGATCGGGTATTGTGCCGCGCCCCTGTTCGAATTCGCCACGTGTGGCATTTGAGTAAAATACCAACGGACTACCAATTTGAATTTTTGAGCAAGGAAGTTCTACATGAATGAAGCTGGCTCCGTTGCCTCCTTCATAGGCACCACCACACTCCATACCTACTAATGAGCCTACTTGATACGTTTTGCAGGCCGCGAGGAACTCAGATGTCGTGGAAAACGAGCGCTCATTTTGTAAGATGTAAACAGTGCCTTTAAATCGATTGGGCTTTGGTTGCTGAGGCTGCAAGTCAGGAGAGAATTCTTCTAGCAATGAAAAAGTACCATCTGGTTCTTTCTTCAACTGCTTTTTTACATTTTTTTTATCCTCCACCGAAAGGTCAGAATAGGCCAGGAATTCAGAACTGTCACCTATGGCATGCATCTTCCGATAGTACCGCACAGCCGTGTCTTGCTTCATCAAATAGGTGAATAGTTCAATGCCTTGACTGTCCCACCCGCCCGGATTGCTCCGCACATCAATAATCAGATTCGTACACTTTTTAGATTCTATTTTTTTCATGGCAACGTCCATGAAGTTTTTCATTCCTAATCTCGCTTTTTCGCTAGTCGTCATTCCATTGCCACCAAACCCATCGAATCGGAGGAGAGCGGTACTAGGAGCATCTGCCGGAAAGGACAACCGCCAAGGTTGTTTGTGTCGTTGGTTGTACAATTGATTCGCTTTCTGATTGATTTTATTTTTCGTGTAAGCTCTTTCGGTAACTCCGTATTTCTGAGCAGGCACCGTTGTGAGATAGAGGTTTCCATTCGGGTCTTTAAATTCAACATCAAACTGATCGGGGTGTTCGATCAGCGTGTAATAGAACAAACAAAATAATCCGCCTTGCAAGGCCGTGTTCTTCGATACCTCAATGTAGCCATCCGACCAATAGTGTTTTTTGATAGTCTGCATGATGCTCTCTGAAGAGCGGCCATTGAGTTGTACCAATTCATAGCCTAAGGTAATCTGTGGATCGGTGCTGCCATTAAAAATAACATACAGCTTGTTGTCAATTGGAAATAAGAAAAATGGAAATGTGCGAATACTTCCGATGTAGCGATTGAAGTCGGCAGTGGGTAGTGCATTGGTGTGAGCACAGCGCACATTCGCAATAACATATAGAACACTTTTGTAAAACGAATAGAAAGGCAATGGCTTATCAAATGATTGATATACACTGTCCAGCTTAGCATCCATTTTTTCCTTGGGCAAATAGCGATAGAATCCCGGATGAGTTTCGGTAAGTATTTTTCGCAGGTAATTAAAATCTTTCTGCATCTGCTCGGGCGAAAGTATTTTCGTGGCGAGCGAATCCGGTTGTGTAAGACCGATCAATGGAGAAAGTAAAAGGATCAGAAAAAGATGACGAGGCTGCTTCATAGTTTTTTTGAGGTAAAGAAACGCAGCAGTGGCCTCCTTTTCTGCTCAAATCTAGATTTGAGCGTTGATTTAACTCTTTTTTTGTTGTTGGGCCAAAAATTCGGTTGGCGATACGCCCGTAAATTGCTTGAATGTGCGCTGGAAAGTAGCCTGCGAATTAAAGCCACACTCAAAAGCGATGCCTGTGATGGTGAGATGCGATTGAGATTTCAGCAATCGCTTTTTTAATTCTTCAATCCGATATTGGTTGACGAATTCATTAAAGCTTTTTCCGGCATGCTGATTTAATACTGCTGAAATTGTTTTTTGTGGAATGCCCGTTGCCTTCACTACATGGCTCAGCGTCAATTCTGGGTTGAGAAACAAGCGATCTTGGTGAACAACTTTTTCTAATACTGCCAACGTTTTTTGGATAGTTTCTGTGTCTATGTTTTTTGCAGAAACCGAAGTTCGTGCTTTCAAATATCCATTGAATCCAAGCCAGTACACCATCACCGTGAGTGGAATGTAAACCGGGTACCATCCCACCCAATCGAGCAAAGCATCCGACAATGAAGGGATGAGGTAGGGCACTAAGTGAAGCAACCAAATGCTTTGAAAAATAGTAAAGCTGATCAAAAATTGTTTGGGCCATGCCAGAGCTTCAGGTTTGTGATTAGTAATCCATTTATGCCAGGCGACCACAGTATAAGTCGTTAAAGATAACCAACGAGGGAAATCTGCATAGACATTGTATTGATAGATAAAATTATCCCAAATCTTGAATTCATTTTTAGTTATGATTTGTAGAACGGCTCCTAGCACAAGAACAACACCGATGAAGCTGGGAAAGATGTCAATAATAGATCCATAAAAATGTACCCGATGTGATCGATTGAGTTTGAATCCGGGCACGTAAAGTGACTCAGTATAAAAATAAACCAGCGGTCCGATGGGCATGATGATAACAAGCGGGATAATCAGCGAGATGATGGCCCAGATGGTTGAACCACTTAACAAGTTTTGGTTAAGCAAGTAGAGATTCAAACAAGCAAGAGAGATTAGAAAAAGGATTACAGCCAGCAACTTATTTGCATACAACTTTTCTTTTTTGTGATAAAGCAATAAGCTAATAATGAGGCCCTGAATGGCTCCCAGCAAAATGAGACTATCTAAGAAATTCTTCAGTTGCATTTAAATGTGATATACCCAGTTTTTGTATTGGCCATCGGTAGAATTAAAATCCGTTCGCTTTTGAAAATGCCAATCTAAAGCTTCGATGGATTCAATTCGATCGAGTTGAAGATTGCGATAGCCTTCTTTACTTCCGACTTTCGTGAAGCCACCTGTTTGCCAGCAGACCAGTACAATTTGATTTCGGGAAGTAGTACATACGCCATACGGACACGCGGTGCGAGGTAATGGCTCACGACTAAGGGAGATACGACATCCCTTTTTGTGTTCAGATGCCTCCCAGAGTTGCTGTGTCAGTTCTTCGAGCGACAACGTATTTACTTTAATTGAATCTAACGGCTACCATCGCAGGCCACAACTTGCCGGTGATCAACAGTAGTTTACTTTTCTTTTCATAGGCAATTCCATTTAGAACATCAGCGTTCGGATTGAGTGGAAATACCCTTTCAGCGAGTTCGGTCATGTCCATGCGACCAACCACTTTACCGTTGGATGGATCAATTTTCAAAATAAAATTAGTCTGCCATTGGTTGGCGTAAATGAATCCATCGATGAACTCCAACTCATTCAGTTTTTCAGAAGGCTTGTCTCCATCCGTTACTTTCAAAATGGTTACGGGCTCAAGTGTTAGCGTGTCAAGAAAAAAAAGTTGGTTGGTGCCATCACTAACAATCAGATTGTTGCCATTGTGAGTGATGCCCCATCCCTCGCGATCGTATTCGAATTCTCTAATTTTTTCAAACGTCCGTAAGTCATACACAAAACCGATTTTTGTTTGCCAGGTGAGCTGGTAAATTTTATTGTTTAGAATGGCAATACCTTCACCAAAGTACTTTTTATCAAGAATCACCTTTTTGTCCTGTTGACCCGTGGCGATGTCTACTTCCGCAATCCATGAGGTTCCGTGCTGGCCAGTGCTTTCAAAAAGCCTGCCTTGCTCAACAACAAGCCCCTGCGTAAAAGCTGTTTTATCATGGGGAAAAATTTTGACGATCGAATACTCGATCAGATCTTCTGCCGCAGCTTCCTTTTTTTCTTTGGTCTGGCAACCGAAGAAACAAAATACGAATACAACCAAAACAAAAAATATCGCTCTCATTCCCGCTTATTTGATTTATCTATTTGAAAACAACAACCCTATCACCCCTTTGGAGCAATCTACCAAAAGGCTTCAGTTGAATCCCTTTGTTTTCTAAAAATCTTTCAAAATCAGCAGCATGATTTTTATCCACAGAAACCAATAACCCACCGCTCGTTTGCGGATCGGCAAGAATAGCGCGTTGCTCATCATCCAGCGGAGCTATTTTGGCTCCATAGCTGTCCCAATTGCGTTGCGTTCCTCCAGGTGTTGACTTTTGATTGAGGTATTCCAATAGAAACTCAAACTTTGGCACTTTTTCAAATTCAATTTCTGCTGAAAGATTACTCCCCTCACAAACTTCGGTGAGGTGTCCCAACAGCCCAAAGCCTGTAACATCTGTCATGGCATTCACATAAGGCAACTTGGCGAAGTCAGCGCCAAGTTTGTTTAATGTTAGCATTGAATCGATAGCTATTTTCAAATGCTCTTCTTTTACAATTCCCTTTTTCTGTGCAGTCGTTATAATTCCCACCCCCAGCGGTTTTGTGAGGTATAGGATTGATCCCTCCCTAGCGGTATCATTTCTCTTTAAATGTTCTTTCTTCAACTTACCCGTTACGGCCAGCCCAAACACCGGCTCAGGGCAATCAATGCTATGTCCACCCGCCAATGGAATTCCAGCCTGAGCGCAAATTTTCCGACTTCCTTCCAAAACTTCTTTGGCCACTTCCGCAGGAATTTTGTTGATCGGCCAGCCGAGAATGGCAATAGCCATGAACGGCTCTCCACCCATCGCATACACGTCACTTATGGCATTGACAGAAGCAATAGATCCAAATGTAAAAGGATCATCAACAATCGGCATGAAAAAATCGGTCGTACTAACAATACATGTTCCATCTCCAATATCATACACGGCTGCATCGTCTTTCGATTCGTTGCCTACTAGCAGTGATGGAAACTTTGCTTTTGGTAAATCGGAGTGAAGCATAGCATCCAGGATTGCTGGGGAGATTTTGCAACCGCAACCAGCGCCATGTGAGAATTGAGTTAATTTGATTTCAGTCATGTTGGGGTTAATAACTACAACAGGTCTCTTTTGCACAGATAGTTGTAAATAACGTATACGTAAAGTTCACAAAACTAATTAATTACCGCGACAGAAAGACAATTTGAAGGTGCACAGAAAATTTCCTTTGCTCATAATTTTCTTGTCACCTCGTATTCTGAAGACATTCTTTCCGCAAAAGTACTTGCATCTATTCCATCCCAAGGCAAGGTCAGTTTGACTCTTTCTTTTTTACTTTCTATGCTTTCCAGATAATACTTGTCGTAATAAGTGAGAAGTATTTCAATAGTTCCGGCCATATCACCACCCAATAGTTTCTCTTTGGCAGCTTTGTAATGTTGTCCACCCAATCGCTTCACAATTTTGTTCATAGCTTCCAGGAACTCGCCCCGATCAGCATGACCATATTCTGCAACAAGGCGTTGAACTCTCACTTCCTTGGGGACGTCCATTTGTACAATGGGACTATTTTTCATGCGCAACCAAAAATCGGGCGGTAAAAATACTTTGCCGATGGTGATCGATTCATCCTCAACCCATATTGGTTTCGAGATGTCGAGTTGAAAAATTTCCTCGAATAGTTGGTTGTGAAACTGTTCGGTAGTTGGCTGGGGAAGTTGCATCAGACTGCCAAAGGCAGAGCCTTTGTGGTGCGCCATTTTTTCTAAATCAAGAATCTGTTCGCCTTGTACAGCCAAAGCTCTTAGCACTTCACTTTTGCCACTGCCTGTGCAACCACCAATTAGAGTTATTTGCAAAGGTTTTTGGAAAGCCTCGAACCCAAACTGCCGGTAGGCTTTATAGCCGCCTTTCAATAGTTGAGATTTGATTTTGGCCATCCCTGCAAACTGACAAAAATTGGAGGAACGCATTCCCCCACGCCAGCAATGCACAAGAATTTCTTTGCCGGCAGCAATCGTTTCAGTTTGTTGAATAATTTCCGCCAGGCGTGGACCTACCAAACGAAAACCTTCTCGAATGGCCTCGGCTTGACCTTTCTTTTTATAGGCGGTTCCTACGATCGCGCGTGCTTCATTGTTTAATAATGGAATGTTGATAGCGCCTGAGATGTGGCCTTCTTCAAATTCTCCTTCTGAGCGGACATCGATAACGGGCTGAGACGTGCGTAGCGCAAGGAACTCTTCAACAGACAAAGACATTTACCAAAGATCGGAACTATTGATTGGATTTTCTAACGGAAATAGTTAGATCGAGCGCCTGCCTTTCTCAATCTCCAAAATTTACCGACAATATCGAAGAGATACCAATTCGGAATCCGTAGTCCTGATAAGTTCCATTAGTGAATGAAACGGCACCTTCAATACGGAAGATCCTTAAGATGCCGTCTAGCCCATATCCAACTTCGGTATAATTTTTCGATGAAGGAGTGGCCAGATAATTGACAAAGAAGTTTTCTTGTACGCCCATCAATCGAATTACAGGGATTCTTGTGATGAGAAATTTTCGAAAATGATAATGGGCGCTCACCGAAAGGTACTGATCCTTGGTGCTGTAGAGGTAGTAATCCATGAGGCGGAAGCCTGTTACGGGGTCTGTCGTGATGATAGGTGTTTTATTTCCTAGAAAGTGTTTGAAGTCCATAAAGTAGAGCTTGTCAGCATTCAGGAATTTACCTGCCTTCACGTTGATATCAAACGTGCCGCGAATACCAAATTTAATTTGCTGACGAATACCCGCTTCAATCAGATCAAAGTTTACATCGCTGCCCAGCACACTATTAAATCCTTTGCGGTAGTCAAGCGTGAGTAGTGGTGATGAGTTTTGTATTCTGGATTTGAAACCGTTACGAATAACGAACTTTTGCCATGGCCTTGCCTCTAAACCGATGGCTCCGGTGAATGCTGTGTTGGTTTCGAATCCGGTTTGAGATTCAATATTAACAGGAGCATTCGGTCGATAATGTTCTCTATTTTCGCTAAAGAAAGTATAGTCGGATTTGTTGTCAAGTTCTGTTCTTCGCGAAAGAGACCACGAAGAATGAAATGTAAATTTCTCGTTCAAACGTTGCCTGTACTTCAGGTCAATAAAATTCTGTTCGTATAATTTCATCCAGTTATCGCCACTAAATAGAGAGGTAAGGGTATTGACAAAGGAATGTATCGGCTCGTCTGAATTGTATTGTTCTACATATCGTCCGCCCTCTAAGGTAAGTCGCGTGCCAGCATTTCGATATTCCACACGAAGCTTACCGCTTAACAATTCTCTGGAAAAAGCATAACGTGCAATAGGGCTGATTTCAAGCCTCGAAGTTCGGGCCTTTTTGGTGCTGTCTTTTTTGTCTTTGATCACCCAACGCTTGTAATAGCTAGTCCGGTAAATCAAGTTAAACCCTTCCACCGTATTGAATCCTCCATACGGTGTGTGAATGCGGAAGTCGGACGTTTTGGATAGCTTATAGCTGTCGCCAACAATGATGTCGGTCAACTGAAATCCTTTTTTGCCTTTTTTATTTCGAAGTGTGTCTCCTTCTTCTTTTTGTTTTTCAACTGCCGAAATGCTATCAGTGATTACATAACCGCGTTCTTCCTGTTTAGACAGAGCAACCGGGCGCACTTCTGACCAGAAAACGGAATCCTTCTTGTAGGCCAGCGAGTCCACGATAAATGTCCGCTCCTCAAGTACTTCCGGTTCTTTTGTCTGCTTCTGTTCTTGCTTTTCGTACTCCCTCATCATCTGCCGTAACTCTTTATTTGTTACTTCTTTGCCAGAGGCGAGTCGTTCCTGAAGTTGCTGATCTTTTTTGCTGAATTTCCCTGCCTTGCCGGCAGGTTGGTTTTCAATTTTTTTAGCTTCTTCTTTTTCAATGGTTGCGTCAATCACTTTCATCTCAGGCACTACCATGGCCGGGTTGAGTTTGATTTTGTAGTCCTTCAACGTGGCAAAGTATTCGCCCGTAAAGTCAAAACCAAAAACCTTGCCTTCTACGAAAAACTGTTGCGAGATGGGAAGCCATGCCTTATCTTCAATCGGATTATAAATTTGTTTGACTTTAAATTTAATGCCGAGTTTTACTGTTTGCATATCCAAACTGTGGATGCTCCACCAATCTTCTACGATGAAAATAATTCCCTCAAAAACATTATCGCCTCTTGAGCGTGGAGTTACTTTGATTTTGCTGATTTCAAATTGATTGTCTTTAAACGAGCCGAGGTACTCAAACTTGTAGTAAGAAAACGACTTGGGCGATAAAGGCGATACAACCTCTGCTATTTCTGGTTCATAGAAACTCCCAAACACAAATTGGTTGGGTGAAGTATTCCGATCTTTACCCTTTGTGTATACGGCAATTACTTTTTCTTCGAATTTATTGGGGCGTGTGAATTTTATTTCGCTAACCGACTCAGAAATGAATACACGGTCTTTCGTAATGCCCTCTTTTTCGATGGCTTTCTTGGCAAACCAAGGGTAGTCTCTAAGTTGTCCCTTTCCCTTTATGTACACCTTGGCGGTGTATGAGTCAATCTGCTGGGTATGGTAGTTGGCCTTGCCAATTGCCTTGCGCATAATGGTATAGGCTGGATCTTCTTTGCCCGCCTTCACCACTACATTTTGAAGAACAATAACCTGTGTTTTTAACGTGACGTTGATTTCCACGAAATCACTAACGATCGTCACTTTTTGTTGCTGGGTTTCATACCCGAGATATTGAAACAAAATATCATATTGCCCGGGGGGGAGAGCCAATTCAAAACGTCCATTGATATCCGTTGCCGCTCCGGCAGCAGTTTGCTTTACGAAAACACTTGCAAAGGCAAGAGCGGTACCGTCATCGCCCTTGATAAGCCCGCGAATACCACCTGAATAGGCATCGCAACTTATTAGAGAGAATAAAACAAGGGTAAGGAAGCTTTTGATCGGGTTCATCAAAGCCATAGACGTCATCAAGTTGATTAAGGTTGCTGCTAAGACGGAAGTTTATACGTAAAAGTTCTTCATGCGGATCATATTTTCTACCGGTTCTGGAACGAGGTAACGAATAGATTTATTGTTCTTGATACAGTTTCGAATATAGGTAGCTGAGATATCTATCATGGGCGCTTCCACGATCGTCACTTGTGGATGACGTTTCAAATCTGAATTTGTTACATGGGGTCTTGGATAAACATATAGACCAAACTGAGCAAGAATCTGTTCGTGGTTTTTCCACTTCGTAAAATTTTCCAGATTATCTTCTCCGATTATAACCTTAAATTCTTTGTTTGGGTATTTTTCGGTTAGGTAGGCCAACGTATGGATAGTGTAACTAGGTTTAGGTAGATGAAATTCCACATCCGATGCTTCCAGTTTATAGTTATCCGCAATTGCGGCTTTTACCAGATCGTAGCGATCAAATTCGTGCAGTAGACCTTTGCTCGGTTTGAATGGGTTTTGAGGAGAAACTACGAGCCATACTTTGTCTAGGTCTGTGTTTTGTGCCATTATGTTGGCAATAATTAAGTGCCCCATATGAATGGGGTTAAATGAACCGAAAAAGAGGCCAATTTTTTGCCGTTGATTCATCTCTCAATTGTCGAGAGGAACTGAGCCGGAGTCAAAACAGGAATTGATGAGGACTTGAAATCTTTGGTGTTTCGGGTAATAATCGCTTTAATGTCTTTCACCATCATCGCACTGAAATATTGCAACCCATCTTCAAAATCCAAAAAGTCAGAAGTTACGATCTGCTTGAAGAAGATAGATTCAAGATCAATAACGTGTATCCAATCTAGGAATCGCCCAACAATAACAAATGAATCTTGCTTATGTTTAGCAGCGAAATAGGCAACTGTAGATAAAGTAAGAGCCGAAATATGGATGTCAATCTTACCCATATCCTTTAATACAAATATGGATTCCGCATCTTTAATAAATTCAGTACGGTTAAGCGCGAGATCGAGAACTACATTGGTATCTAAAAATACTTGAGGGATCATTACTTATGCTTTTCCATAAGATATCTATATCTCTCTTCACGATAATCAAAGTCGTTGGGTGCTTTTCCAAGTATTCCCTTCAATTCCATAACCGAAGATCTCTTTTCAGCTAATGGTTTTGTGGGTGTTAATTTCTTTAGATACTCTTCAACTACTGATGACAGACTAATACCTTTTTCAATAGCATATTTTTTAGCCTCTTGAATTACTTTGCTATCGAGCGTAAGTGTCAGTTTTGCATTCATGGTTTTTAGAAAAGAAATTACAGATAGTAAAATTGCAAAATTAAAGCAGAAAATTCAAGATTTAGCTCTAAATGACTCATACAATCGTTGCGCTTCTGCGAGTGACGTAGACAGATCCTCATTTAGAAGTACCACATCAAACTTATCCTGAAAGCTCATTTCAAATTTTGCTTTAAAAAGCCTTCTAGAAAAGCTTTCTTCTGACTCAGTCCCGCGCTCCCTCAATCTTTCTGCTAAAATTTCTAAAGAAGGTACTTTGACAAATATTGATAACGCTTTTTCTCCGAAATATTTTTTAAGGTTGATTCCGCCTTTCACGTCTACATCAAAAATCACGTTTTTCCCATCTGCCCATATTCGATCTATTTCTGACTTTAATGTGCCATAGAAATTCCCGGCATAAACCTCTTCCCATTCGATGAACTCATTCGCATCAATTTTAAGTTTGAATTCCTCAGGACTTAAAAAATGATAATCTTTTCCATCCACTTCCTTCCTCCCTCGTTTATCGCGGGTGGACGCAGAAATTGAAAAGCCCAAATCTGGATTGGTCTTCAGAAGATGATGGACAATCGTTGTTTTGCCGGAGCCTGACGGGGCAGAAAAAATCAACGCCTTCCCAGCCATTATTGAGACAATTTTTGTGTAATCTGATTCCTGATTTGATCAATTAGTTCGGCAGGAACATCGCCACCGCAGCAGTTACATTGGAGCAATTTTTTGATGGCCATGTCTAGATCGTATGAGCTATAGCACGGCCTACACTGATTCATGTGTGCCCTAAAGTAATTTCGTTGTTCTTCACTTGCTTCACCATCTAAAATGGTTTGTAGCATCTCTCTACACGTAGGCTTTGCCTGATTGCCTTGCATGAAAGGATTGTTGACGTTACTCATAATTATGCTTTATTATAACCCATTGTTTTCGCGTATTCTCCTAATTTCTCTTTCAGCAGATTTCTGGCTCTGTGTAGACGACTGCGGACGGTACCAATTGGGATGTCCAATATCTTAGCCATTTCTTCATACTTGAAGCCTTCCAAATCACACAGGATAATCACCGTTTTAAAATCTACGTCCAATGAATTCAATGCATTTGAGATCTCATCCCCAATCATATTGTTCAGCGATTCCACACGCAAGTCAGGTGTAATTTGCCGATCAACGTCCTCCGAATTATAATACGTCTCTACTTCTTGGTAGTCTACTTTGTTAGGCTCTTTGCTTTTCTTACGATAGTCATTGATAAAGCTGTTTTTCAAAATGCGGAACAGCCAAGCTTTAGCATTAGTTCCTTTTTGGAAAGATTCTATAAAACGATAAGCCTTTAGATAGGTGTCCTGCACAAGGTCATTGGCATCGTCTCGATCGAGGGTAAGCCGATAGCCGAAATTATACATCGAGCGAATATGAGGAAGAAACTCGTTGTTGAACACGTCTCCTTTCTCTTTTTCAGTATAGTGTTGCTTAGGAGCTTCTTCTAATTCCATCGAGGGGTAAAAGTAGTAAAGAAAGCTGATTGGCGGATTGCTTCGCCTAAACGATTTTGTAGTTTTTGTACTCGCCAATGCGAAAGCCGACTAGGCGTTTTATTCTCTCTTTGAGCGAATAATTCTTTTTGGAAACATCAAAGTCAAATCTCCAATTTTTTTCATTGATCCGCTTGGCCATCACAGACGGGTGGGTGTCCAGGAAGAGAGCTAACGAATCAATTTGACTATAATCAAATTCCGCTGCCTTGGCCACATGTTCATCTACCCATTTGTCATCGTGGTAGAGACTACTAAAAGCGCGTTGTTTATGCTGCATTGCACGAGGATCACGGACCCAGCCATAGTGATAGATATAAGCATCGATTAGTTTTACGCTGAGTTTCTTGTTGGGTTCCTTCCGGAACCCTTGTGCATCGCGATAAGAGAAAATGCTTTTTTTGTTTCGTACGATTCGAATCTCCCTGCGGTACCAATTCCAAGATTCCCCGACATAGTCATATGAGCCATAGAAGTGCGTGTAGTGAAAGAGTAACCCGTCAACGGCCATATCATCTTTATATTTGGCCATTGCCTGACGAATGGTGTCGTAATACTTTTCATGAACAACTTCATCGGCCTGTATGTAGAAACACCAATCTACATCTGGCGAAACAGCTTGAAAGGCTTTATCGGTTTCAACAGCCAACACACGGCCACCCTCGCGAAGGGTATCATCCCAAATAGTATGGATAATTATAATTTTAGGGGAGTTGATGGCCTGGATTAAATCAAGCGTATTGTCTTCACCACTTCCAACAGCCACAATAAACTCATCGCAAAGCGGCAGCACAGAAGTAATGGCCTCAACAATTGGGTAGTCGTATTTAACTGCATTTCTTACGATGGTAAAGCCAGCGATTTTCATGTCCAAATTTAATTAATGAAATCACTCGTTAATAGTCTTCGTTACTTTTTAAAATTGCGGTCAATTTTTTGGGTGAGCAGATTAGGAGAGTAACAATTAAAAAGAGTATCGAATAGGTTAGAACTCTAAAATACTGTAGCCAGTCGTAGACGTACCTACCAAGAATATCACTTCCAATAATGGGCGTGAACATCAGAGCATTGACAACAAACAGAATTGAAAGAATTTTGAACCTGCGCTGAGACTTATAATCAGCAATGAAAAAATATGTCAAGTATATGATTGCAGGGAAAATATAAATAAAAGCATATTTCTGTTGGTGAGGAAACAAAAGCGGAGTCACCACAAAAAGGTAGGAGTACTCCCAGAAGTTTTTTAGCTTAGAGTCGTTTTTCATAAAGGGTAAAGACTTAAGAAAAAATAGTGTGAGAGCAATGAAACAAAGACGGGTAAGATTCAAAATCAATTCAACAGTTTTCAAATCCAGGTTAATAAAATTGCGCTGAATGTTAAATTCAGCAGTTGTGTTGGTGATCAAAACAGGTACTAAGGCCACAAGACTGTGTGGTCCAAGGCCGGCTTCAATAACAAATTCCTTATTGGTTGGATTTATTGCTTTCCACCATTCGGTTAGCAAAAAGTTATTAAAATCATATCCAAAAATAAATGCTGGCAAGAAAAGAGAAAGTGTAAAAAATGTAATGGTGTACGCAAATCCTTTCCATTCTCTACGATAAATCAAATAAGGAATAAAAATGATGGGTAGCAGCTTTATATTGCAAGCAAGCGAGACAATCAATCCTCCAACCGCATGTTTTGATTTTCTGAAAAGCACCAAGCCCTCTAATGTAGCCCACATTAGAAAGATGGTTACTTGAATCATTGAAAAGTTGTAGATAACAAATCTTAGTATAAAAATGAAAGAAAAAATAGTCCAAAAGATCCTTTCACGTTTTGTTAAAAAATCAACGTAAAAATGATCTTTTGCTAAATTCCAGATTCGATAAAGCCAATAAGCTGACAGCATCAGCCAAATAAACTCGATAAAAAACTTTGGTAAGAAAGTAAAGGGAACTAGAACCAACGCAAACAATGGGCTGTAGTAATATTGAAGGCATTCTGAACCCTTTGTGAAACAAGGATCGTAGATATTCCCTAATCCTTTCAATTTATCGGCAGCCATCAAATACACGTCAAAGTCACCCCCTAAAATCGCACACCAGGCACAGTAAAGAATGATTAATGTATAAGCGAGATAGCTATGATAACCGTCCTTTGGTAATTTTATGTTCATTTCAGTAAAAGCTAAAACTCGTACTTATTCACTTACGCACAGCAATTAATTGATTAATTGATTAACTTTTCTGTAATAAATCTTTTCTAATGCATATTTACAATATATCTATCAATTTTAAGTTTTTGCTAGCAAAAACGATTATTCAAATGGTGAAGCTACTTAGGAAAATTGGCAACTTGTGCGTTAAAAATTTTCTTCCAATACATATTTTTTATGGTTTGTTGGTGCTTGTAGTTAGTTTACAGAGTTGGCTTCTAGAACCAAAAATTATAAATGGTTTATGGTATTATCATTACAATAACTACGTAATTTTTAAACAATCATTTTTTCATTTAATTAACAATCAAGATTTATACAGTCTTTATGTTAATGAACAAAGGGATCTATTCAAATACAGCCCAACATTTTCATTATTATTTGCCCCACTTGCAATACTCCCCGATATTATTGGGCTCATTCTGTGGAATGCATTAAATGCCTTTCTTTTGGTTTATTCTGTTAAACTATTGCCAGGCTTTTCCGATAAGGCTAAAATTAAAATTTTGTTTTTTGTATTGTTAGAATTAAATACTTCCCTACAAAATTCACAGAGTAACGGATTGATGGTAGCGCTAATATTAATTGGATTTTGTTTATTTGAAAGGGGCTTTTTCTTTGTTGGCGTTTCTTGCATCGTTCTGACAGGTTTTATCAAAATTTACGGACTAATCGCACTTGGACTCCTGGTATTCTATCCAACCAAGATAAAACATGCAATTTATACTTTGCTCAATATTGCCTTCTTCCTAATTCTCCCTTTAATCGTAATACCTGTTAAACAGCTTGTATTTCTATATCAAAGCTGGGGAAATCTTCTCTTAGGTGATCATTCGAGCGCTTATGGTCTTTCTGTCATTGGATGGTTAAATTCTTGGTTTCATGTGATGCCGAACAAGACAATTGTTTCGTTAGTGGGGGTACTAATCTTAGGCTTACCTTTGTTGTGGAGTAAGAGATATTCCTCGGATTCATTTCGGATGATGTGGCTAGCCAATGTGCTAGTATGGATGGTAATTTTCAACCATATGGCGGAATCTCCTACGTTTATTATTGCGGTAGTTGGAGTTATCCTCTGGTATTTTGCAAAGCCCGCTACTTTCACAAGTCAAGTCGTAATTCTTCTTGTCTTCGTTTTTACAATACTTTCACGGACAGATATTTTTCCAAAATATGTACAAGATCATTTTTTTGACCCTTACATGATCAAGGTTGTTCCCTGTATTCTTTGTTGGGTAGTAATTTGCTACGATTCGATTTTTGGGAAAGAGGAAAAGTTAGAGATCAACGGAGACAATCCGCGATCTCTCTAATTGCGCTAATAATTCAATTTAAGCTGCGTACTATTTCACTTGTCCATTTTCTACTTGGATTTACCTTTCGATAAATTTTCTTTTTGGTCACTCGTATTTGTCCTTGACTTAAGGATTTTAGAATTGAGCTTGTTTAAAATTGCCATATATTTACCGATATAAGATAATACCAAATTAGTAGAAATGAATAGTTGTAGGATATGTGGGAATCATAATACTTCAAATGACTATTTTGTCGCTAAAGAAATGATGTTTGGATTCAGAGATGAGTTCGTTTACTTTAGGTGTGAAAAGTGTGGTTGTGTCCAGATAGAAAATTTTCCTACAAACATTTCTAAGTATTACCCAGACTATTATTACAGCCTTGGAGGATATGATGGGAAAAGATTTCAAGGTTTTTGGGGATCAGTATACAAACTTAGAAATCGCGCATCATTTTTTCGAGACAGCTTATTTTTGAGGGTTTTACATTTTGTGAGTCCCATTGGGAAGTATGAAGTTTTTCAAGGGCTAGGAATTACAAAGAAGTCAAGAATTCTCGATGTTGGGTGCGGGAACGGTGACTTTTTTATCTATCCTTTTAAGGAACTTGGTCTTGAAAAAGTAGCAGGATGTGATCCCTTCATCGAAGAAAATCTTGATTATACAAATGGACTTAAAATTTATAAGACGGATATTTTCGGGATGAAGGGTGAGCGGGATTTGATCATTTTCAATCATTCTTTTGAGCATCTTCAAAGCCCATACGATAATCTTGCGCAAGCAAAGAAACTATTGGCACCTGATGGTATTTGTATCATCAGAACACCAGTTGTGCCTTGCTTTGCCTGGAATAGATACGGGATTAATTGGTTTCAGCTAGATGCACCACGACACTTTATTATACAGTCCACGCAGAGTCTTCTGGCTATGTCCTTGAAAGCGAAGCTCAAAATAGAGAAAATTGAGTATGATTCAACACATCATCAATTTACCGCAAGCGAGGGCTATCAAAGGAATGAGCCACTGATTTACCAAACGAATAAAAAAACTCTGGCGGAAAAAATTAAAAGACTGCAGTTCTCGAGGTTGGCAAAAAGGCTAAATAAGAAAAAGGAAGGAGATCAGGCAGCATTTATATTAAGGAATATCGCGGACTAAGCTGTCTTTTCAGGTCGATAACTCATTGTTCCTTGAGGGGCAGATTGCGGCAACAAATTCAAGTGTTTGCTTTTACAACTACACCTGCCTTACCGATATCTTCAATTATCCGCTCCGCTATGATTTCCAAAGGTATAGGTGCCTTGCACGAATCTAGAAGCCGTTTTTTGGATTTCTTTATTTCTGATCTTTTTCTGAGGTAATTAAGAAAGGCAATATGATACTTCCATCGAAGTGCCACCGCCTGTATGACAAGAGTTATTGCTTGTCTTGAATACCAAAACAATTTTGATTGAGTATTCAAATGTAAAGAATGAAAAATAAGCTTGTTTCGCTGTGTCGTTATCCAAATCCTTCTTTTTTTATTGAACTTATTAATAGTGGTAGAGGCTGGATGCCTGCAAACCGCATTGTGTTCATAGTAGCATCGCCAGCCTAGCCGCCATGCCCTCACTGACAGATCAGTATCTTCATAATAGAAGGGAGCATAAATTTCATCAAAGCCACCAAGCATATTCAATTTTTCGCGATCGACCAAGGCACCTCCGCCAGAAAGAAAAAGAGTTGTCACCAGGGTCGATGGGTTGGTTACATAGAAATTAAAAGGCTGCATTTTTTTTGAACCCGAAAATCGAGGGTACTTTCCTGCCTCTTGTATTTTGTCATCTTTTAGGCCAATGAAGCGGCCGCAAACGCCAAATGTATCTGGGTGGTCGAAATAGGGAAACAAATGCTCAAAATAATCGGGTAGCAATGAAACGTCAGTGTTTAACAATAGGACGAGATCTTTTGTTGCTAGCTCTATTCCTTTATTAATGGTTGGTGAAAAGCCACGATTTGTTTTTTGAGCAACAACCTTAACATCTTCAAAATTTTCTTTTAAAAAAATGATCGACTCATCGGTTGAGGCGTCATCGACAACGATTATTTCATGGTCAATTCCAGCCTTATGAAGCGCAGTATACACAGAAGGTAGGTTTGCTGCCAGCAAATTTCTTCCGTTATAGTTGGGAAGTACTACCGAAATGGACTTTTTGATATTCAACGCGAACAACTAGTTTAGTGGATGGATATGTTCTTGCAAATCGAGCAAACCGTTCCTTTTTTTCTGAATAGTAAAGTGGTTTTGGTTTCTTTTGAAATGTCTTGGTGGCCTCCACCAGCACAAAAATATCTACCAGATCATCCAGTCTAGTTCGTTAAAGAACGCGAAACAATCAAGTACTCGACCCACAGGCAATTTTATTAATATTGCGTTAGCAATTAACTTAAAATTACTCACTAGAATCAATGAAAGTAGGTTTTTTTTGTGGCTCTCGTGCCTGGGGTGGATTAGAAATCAATAATCTAAGACTATGTAGGTGGCTAAAAGAGCGTGGGCTTCAGCCCATATTGTTTTGTGAAAGCAATACCCGACTAGCGGATGAAGCTGCCATTCATGGCATCGAGAAAATGGAATTGGGTACACACACGAAACATTTCTCCTTTCGCACAGCTTATCAACTATCAAGAACGCTCTCCAGGCAACAAATCAATATTGTGGTCATTGGCCATTATCATCATTTTTATATGAGTGTGTGGGCAAAGATTTTTTCCGGTCAAAGCCTCCGGATTGTTTACTGGCAACAAATGCAACTGGTGTTGAATAAGAAAGATTTTTATCATTCTTTTTTCTATCGCAGACTAGATGCTTGGATCACACCACTTAATTATTTAAAAAGCCAGTTGATGGCAAACACGGTTTTGCCTCTAGACAAAATAACCGTTATACCCCTCGGTGTGGAGATAGAGTTGTTCAGCAAAGCCAATGCCGAGAAAAGGGAGCAATCCCGGAAGGAACTATCCTTACCACTAAATGAATTTATAGTCGGCACTATTGGCAGGATAGACAGACAAAAGGCGCAAGGATCATTGATAGAGTCTATTAAAATACTTAAAGACAAAGGGCTGCCAATAAAAGCGGTTTTCGTAGGTGAAGAAACGCTCGGAGAGGAGGGTTATTTGGCAGAACTAGTACGCCTTACAAATATATATGGCTTGCAAAATGAAGTTTATTTTAAACCATTTGTAAAGGATGTGCCATTGGCTTTTGCGGCATTAGACGTTTTTGTAATGCCTTCATTGTCTGAGCCAATAGGCATGGTAACCGTAGAGGCGATGGCATCGGGGTTACCCGTGGTGGGCACTAATTCTGGGGGCACACCTGAGCTTCTAGACAACGGCAATGCGGGACTTTTATTTGATCCGTGTGATGCTGAAAAATTGGCCGATCATATTTATTCTCTTTACCATAGCCCAAGTGAAAGAAGTAGTCTAGGTGCCAACGCTCAATTATGTGCTAGTCAGTACAGCCATAATTTACAGTGTCAATTGTTTGAAAAACTGCTAAATCAGTTATGAAACGTTCCATTGTTTCACGCAAAACCAGCTCATTAAAAAAGGAAGAACAGTCGTTTATTCTAATAAAGCAAACGCTACTAGCCGGCCACCGAATTTTCTTGAACTGCCAAATGTTTTTGTTTTGAGGCCAACAACAAACGAGACGCCACCTGCGATACGGTGATTAGGCGCATACAAGCGCAGTCACTACTTTTTCTACAATCCGAGCAAGCCTTATCGGCAACAAAGTGACTTGCCTGTTTTCCTATTGGCCCCCATCTTCCCGGGTGTATTGGCTTTAAAGGCGGGAATAAGCCCACAGAAAATTTTCCAAGTGCAGCCGCCAGATGAAGGACTCCCGTACTTGACGCGACAAGTCCATCAACTTTGTTGATAAAGGCACCCAATTCTTCCAAAGAAAACTGCCCCATTAGGTTGTGTACGCCCTCTGTCGTCAACAATTCAGGCATTTCCTTTTTGATACTATTTTCTTCGTCTTTTAGACCCGTGATAAAAAAGCAAAAGTGTTCGCTGGGAAGTTGCCTTATCAGTGATTGGTAATTGGCAAGACCCCATTCTCTCGCATTTCCTTTTGATTTAGGGTGGATGATTAGGTTGAACTTGGTGGGATCAAGTAAATGACCAAAATCTTTTGGAACAGCCTTTAGCCCATAGTTTGCCATCAACTGCGCGAAGTCGGGGTTTGTTTTTAGCCGGAAGGGGCTCAACAATTTAAAGTTCAACTGACTTTCGTGCAGTTCTGAATTCAGGCGACTAAAATTAACCAGCCGATTGCAGTAAAACCAGTTGAATACCCGATGCGCTGTGGCAACTCGATTGGGTATTTTAAAACGCTTCGCAAGTGCGGCCAATTCTTGATCTGGGTAAACAAACACGATAGTGTCGGCCTTAACCGAAGCAAGCAGTGAGGGGTTCTTAAGAATTTCTTCCCGATCTAGAAAATGATCGATATAAGTGCATTGCCTGATTACTGACTCTGTGTATTTCTTTCCGATGAAGTAAATTTCGCTGCCTGAAATTGTTTTTTTTAAATAGCCGGCAACAGGCAGCGTAAGGATTACATCTCCCAGGTTGTCAGTTCTACTAATGATGATTCGTTTGCCGATGCCAGCTCTTTTATTGGCTTCATATAGCTTAGCGTACTTATAAAATACGTGGTTTGCTTCCGCAGCCGCTACGGCTAGCCCTTCAAAGCCATCTAAAAATCCGACTTTGATGAAGTAACTCTTGCAAAACGAGAAAAAAGTATGGCCAACTATTTTTGAAATAGAGGTAGATCGTTTACCTACATTCTCCCTTGCAAAAATCGATGAATACTGTTGAATTTTAGTGAGTGTTTCATGCCCATCTTGGTAGGCAGTATGCATCAAATCTCCTTGAAGATGAGTCACTCTGCTATCTTTGGAAAGAATCACTTTATCGTGTGGATTTTCTCCACCCCAACTTCCGAACCGCTTATTCCATAGACGTACCTTTTGATCTGGATACCAATTGCCGTGTTTGATCCATTTACCACCGTAACTGGACAGCCTGTTCATTTTGTACGCCTGGCCCACCCACTTTTTTTTTGCCTTTACGATGGAGTTGGCGAGTTGAACGGACAAATACTCATCGGCATCGATGGCAAAGACATGATCAAACGTGGCCAGCGATAGAGCAAAGTTTTTCTGTTGAATGTGACCCTCGAAAGGGTGCTCCACGAAACGAACTTGTTTCTCAAGGCAAATTTGTTTCGTGTTGTCTTTCGAATAAGAATCCACTACGATAACCTCATCAGCAAACGATCTCACTGAATCAATACACCTTCCAATGTTTTTTTCCTCATTGAACGTGATGATAATCACGCTTATCTGCACGGGGTTCTCCATTGAAGGCAAGTTAGCCTCAAATAAAGTAAATAAAAAATCTTGGTAGGGTCTACCTGCACCTACCAAGATTTACTTTGAATTCTAGCGTTTTGCCAATGGCATGGTTGCCTTTTAAAAATTGAGAAATTCTGAATGATACCCCTCTTTGTCGGTGCCATTTGCCGCTTGGTCAAGTTCTGCCGTCTCTTCCACACTTAAGAAGATCATATCGAATGCGGCCACTGTCTTCTTTGGGAACTAGTTCGCCCGAAATCACTCTTTCCTCTGAGGCCATGAAGCCAAGGGAAAGCATTAAGAGAACAATCAACATCGAAAATTGCTTTTACATAACTTATAGTTTATATTTTATAATGAGATGCAGCTATCTTTCGGTTTCCATAAAAGAATCCAGAAAATAGAATTAACACGTGCGGGGTCATTCACATACAGACATGGAACTACTTCGACTTTATAAAGAGTCTGGAGAATTGGAGTATTGGGGAGAATTGTATACCCGTTACACTTCGCTCGTATATGGCGTTTGCCTGAAGTACTTGAAAGATAGGGATGAGGCAAAGGATGCGATGATGCAGCTTTTTGAAAAACTCGTTGCCACCCTATTAACCCATGACGTAGAAAACTTCAAGAGTTGGCTGTACGTCACTGCTCGAAATCATTGCTTGATGCAACTCAGAGTCCGAAAAGGTAAATACCAGCAGGAATTTTCACCCGAACTTGTGGAAACCCAGTTCTTACTGCATCTAGATGAAGAGCCCGAAATGGAGCAAAATCTTAGTAAATTGGAGAAGTGTATCGATCAATTGGCGAACGATCAGCAGCAATGCGTTCGATTGTTTTATTTACAGGAGAAATGCTACAAGGAAATAGCGGGGCTAACGGGATTTGACTTGAGTAAGGTGAAGAGCTATATCCAAAACGGCAAACGAAATTTGAAAATTTGCATGGAGCAAAATGGATGATTGGAAAGACGATATTGAAAAATATAGGAGGGGAGAACTAACCCCCAGCGAGATGCACTCGTTGGAGAAAAAGGCATTGTCAGATCCTTTTCTGGCAGATGCGCTAGAGGGCGCTGATACGATTTCCGCCAATGATTTCTCAGAAGATCTGAATGAATTGAAAAAATCCATTCAATATCAGATTGAACAGAAAAGCGTAGCGTCTTTTGGGCAAGCTGAAATGGCTTCCGCGGCCGCCCCAAAGAAAGCGAGTAAAGAACGGGCAATAGTTGGCGAGCGAAAGAGCACAAACAAATGGGTTTGGCCGTTGCGAATTGCGGCTTCACTTTTTGTCATACTGGGTATTTTTTGGGCGGCAAATCAGCTGATTCCAAACGAAGAAAAAGAGAACCTTGCCCTTACAAAAGAAGTGGATACAAAAAAGGAAATGCCTGCACCACCCCAGAAAGAGCCTGATTCTATTGATGCCGTTCGGCAATCGGCTACTACACCTTCATCGAAGCTACTTGCTGAAAAACCAAAACAGATTGCCGGAAGCAAATCAGTCGAAACCGTTGCCAAAGGATCTGAGCCGGTTGCTGCTGAAGAGGGAGAAGAACATACAGCTTTGATGGACATGGCTGAAGAAAAAAAAGCTATGCAGGGAGTTAGGGAAGAAAAAGAAGCTAAGGTGACTGAGCTGGCGAAGTCCGAAAGAGCGGCATCGGCTCAGCCGATCGCACCCATGAATAGGAGTACTATAGAAATGACTAGTGCTGATCAGGTTTCGAAGAAAAAAAGTGTAGCCGCGCAACTCATTCGGGGGCAAGTTTTGTCTTCCGAGGATGGGCAACCATTGCCCGGAGTGAATGTGGTGTTACAGGGTACTTCAGAAGGTACGGTAACGGACGTGAATGGGAAGTATCAAGTTGCCGTTGAGGCCATCAACCCTACGCTTGTTTTTTCTTTTGTGGGATTTCAGGCCAAAGCCGTGCCGGTAGGCAACCAGAAAGAAGTAAACATAAATTTGGGCCCAGACCTCACACAACTTAGTGAAGTAGTTGTTACGGGTGCAGCAGCCCGTGACGATAGCCAAAATCCTCCCGTTGTTAGATTAGCAGAGCCAGCTGGAGGCCGCAAGGCGTACGATAAATACTTGGAGAATAGTTTACGTTATCCGGTTGAAGCAATAACAAAAAAAATAAAGGGAAGGGTGACAGTTAAGTTTACCGTTCGAACAGATGGAGTGCTCGATGAATTCAGTGTGGTCAAAAGCTTGGGCTATGGTTGTGATGAGGAGGTCTTACGACTTGTAAAAGAAGGACCAAGCTGGTCGCCTACGCTCGAAGACAATACCCCTGTTGAAAGTGAGGTGTTAGTGAAAGTGCGTTTTGATCCTTCGAAGGCGAAACAATAAATCCATCATTTTCAACTTTTCCCATTTAACCTGATGGATTGCCAGCGTTCATCTAATCGCATGAAAAATTCATTATTATTTATACTTTTAGGGCTACTATTTACTTAATTCGATTTGCATGAGTTTATTTATTAAGAAGCCTTTGGAACAATTGATGGCACAGTCGGGCGGTGATTCTTCAAAAGGGTTGAAGCGTACGCTTGGACCAATGAACCTGATTGCCTTGGGTATTGGAGCCATCATCGGAGCAGGGCTTTTTGTACGGACAGCTGCAGCCGCTGGCGATGCAGCCGGACCTGCCGTTGTTATCTCTTATATCGTGGCAGGCATTGGATGTGCTTTTGCAGGTCTGTGCTATGCAGAGTTTGCTTCTATGATTCCTATTGCTGGTAGTGCCTACGCGTATGCTTATGTAACGATGGGGGAATTCATTGCCTGGATAATCGGTTGGGCGTTGGTTTTAGAATACGCCCTTGCTTCAGCGACCGTTTCCATTGCGTGGAGTGAATATTTAAATAGTCTGTTGGGGGGACGAATTCCTTATGAATGGTGTCACTCTCCATGGGAAACATCGCTAAATGGAGTAAGTGGTATCGTTAACTTACCAGCTATTCTTATTTTGTTTTTACTCACTCTTCTGTTGATAAAAGGGACACAAGAATCGGCAACTGTTAACTCCATTATTGTAGTTGTTAAAGTTTCAATTGTAGTACTTTTCATTGCACTGGGTTGGGGTTTTATCAACGAAGCAAATTATACTCCCTTTACGATTCCAGCAGATATGAGTGGTCATGAGTCATGGAACAGACATGGCTGGGGCGGAATTCTCGGGGGAGCCGGGATTGTGTTTTTTGCCTTTATCGGTTTTGACGCAGTATCTACGGCTGCACAAGAAGCCAAGAACCCGAAGCGCGATATGCCGATTGGAATTCTTGGATCGCTGGTGATTTGCACGGTTTTGTTTGTGTTGTTCTCTCATGTTCTTACTGGTCTTGCAAACTGGCAAGAGTTTAAAGTTGCAGGTAAGGAGGCTTCGGTAGCTTATGCGATTAAAAATTACATGCCAGGCTTTGAGTGGCTGTCGACTCTTATCACTGTGGCTATTTTGGCCGGGTTCTCCTCAGTGATTTTAGTCATGTTGATGGGGCAGTCGCGCGTATTCTACTCAATGTCTAAAGATGGTCTTGTTCCACCTGTATTCTCCGAACTTCACCCAACGTTTCGCACCCCTCATAAGGCAAATTGGATTTTGTTGGTGTTTGTATCTCTTTTTGGAGGATTCGTTCCCGGAAGTGTAGCCGGTGATCTAACCAGTTTCGGTACTTTGTTCGCGTTCGTGCTCGTATGCGCAGGCATCTGGGTAATGCGGGTGAAAAACCCAACAGCGGTGCGGCCATTTAAAACTCCTTTAGTGCCGTTGGTTCCCATTCTTGGGATTGTTGTTTGCTCCGCGTTGATCTTATCGTTGGATGACAATACTAAACTGATGGCGGTGGGTTGGTTGCTTTTTGGGCTTGTGATTTACTTCTTGTACAGCAAAAAGAATAGTATGCTAAGAAAGGAAAAATAAAGAGTCAGAAAATGTAACGAAGCCCAACACCACCTTGAAACCGTTGGTAGCCTGGGTCAACAAAGGCATCGGTAAACATCTCAACTTCGATAAAAGCAGACACGGGAAGAGTAAAATAGGAGTATTCAAAACCCAGTAAGACAACCGCGCCATAAGTAAACCTGTTTTCAGAGATTCGGCCGTTCTTTGATTCAACGCGCCCATTTTCGTAGAGGTACTCATACGTGAGGCTCGTATTTCTCCACTGCCATCCTGCCCC
This sequence comes from Flammeovirgaceae bacterium, assembly GCA_021299455.1. Taxonomy (GTDB): domain Bacteria; phylum Bacteroidota; class Bacteroidia; order Cytophagales; family Cyclobacteriaceae; genus ELB16-189. Next base: position 43,996 of record JAJTGQ010000044.1, read on the forward strand.
AACATACAGTTGCAGACCCTTTGATATCTTTTCTGCATTCCATTGGTACATGAATTTCGTTTCCAGAAACCAATCACCGGAAATAGTATGGGTCAGGTAACGAGCTGCCTGAGCATTGCCCACCGTATCAATCAGTGGGTCTTTTTTTATCGCGTCAGCTATTGCCTCGTTCTTAACATTCTCGAACAGCCCCCGATAATACTTATTGTAAAGTCCACTTGAAGCTTTGCCACCATCTACAGCAAACGCCCAATTCTTACTGGGATAGAATTTGTAGGTCAGGGCAACTGGATCGCCAACCTTGAACCCAATTCCCTGATAAGGGTATTTACTTTTTTGGAAAATAGGGCAGATCGTAATTGCTTTGCTTCTCGACACTTTTGGAATCCGGTATTTTGTACTCCGAGCGCTCTTTCCAACTTGAGAAAATACATGCTGGCTTATTGAAATAAGCAAGAGAATGGTTACCCAGAAGATTTTGGAAGGAGACATTAGAGCAAATATAACCCTTTTGCGCAAATGTATTCAGTGGCGTGTGCCAGTGGGGTGTACGACAGTTTTGCATTTCTCCGTGACCCTTGTGGTTTCTTTGTGTTCCCTGTGGTAAAAATGCAAACCACTAAGTGCTCAAAGGTTGCACAAAGCACACCATTGAGCTATTCACCTTAAGCAAAACTGTCGTGTACCCTGCGCCAGATGCTAAGCTATTTCTTTGTATTGCATTTTGTGCAGTTGGGCGTAGAAACCATCGCTCGCCAAAAGTTCATCATGGCTACCCGATTCTTTGATCTCTCCCTTATCTAAAACGATAATTTTATCTGCCTTTTGAATCGTAGACAATCGGTGGGCGATTGCAATAGACGTTCTATTTGTCATCATTTTTGAAATCGCATTTTGAATCATCTCTTCTGTTTCACTATCTACCGAAGAGGTGGCCTCATCTAACACCAATATTTTGGGATCATAAACCATGGCGCGGATAAAAGACAATAGTTGTCGTTGGCCCACGGAAATGGTCGCTCCACGCTCCATCACGTTGTAATCTAGCCCACCCGGCAGTCGATCGATAAATTTCCGGGCGCCAACCAGATCGGCAGCATGTAGGATCATCTCATCGGTAACTTCTTTGTTTCCGAGTGTGATATTGTATCGAATCGTGTCTGAGAAAAGGAAAACGTCTTGCAAGACCACGCCAATGTTTTTTCGGAGTGAGGCGGTGTCAAATTCTTTGATATCCATGCCATCCACTTGAATGGATCCACGATTGATTTCATAAAAACGATTGAGCAGATTTATGATTGACGACTTTCCAGCACCCGTTGCTCCTACTAAGGCGATGGTCTCGCCTGGTTTTATGTCAAGACTGATGTCCTTCAAGACATAGTCGGCATCATTGTAGGCAAACCAAACATGGTCAAACTTTACCTGGCCCTTTATATCGCTTGGCGTAACCGTTCCATTTGGCATTATGTCTGTTTGATCATCTAATAAATTGATAATTCTGGAAGAACCCACTATACCCATTTGCAGCGTGTTGTATCGGTCAGCGATCATCCGAATGGGCCGGAAGAATAACTGTATGAACATGATGAAAGAAACCAGCTTGCCAATGGTGATACCCGTTGCCTCCATGTTGATAATGCCCTTTGCGCCATACCACACCAGCAAGCCTGTGCCCATAGCTGCAATAATTTCCGCTATCGGAAAATAGACCGAGTAATAAAGGACGGACCTCAGGTGTGCCTCGCGATGTTCCTTGTTAATTTCTTTAAATTTCTCAAACTCTCTCTTCTCACTCCCGAAAATCTGCACGATGTTCATCCCTGTAATGTGCTCTTGTACAAATGAATTCAAATTTGAAACGGCATTGCGCACATCGTTGAAAGCTACTTTTATTTTCTCCTTAAAGACGTAAGTGGCGAGTAACATCAATGGAATAGTAGAAAGGCTTACCAGCGTTAACTTCCAATCGATCCAAAACATGAAAGCTAAGATGAAAATGATTTGAAGTAAATCGCTGGCCATAGCTGCTAGCCCTTCGCTAAACACGTCAGACAAGGTTTCTACATCTGAAATGGTGCGAGTCACTAATCGGCCTATGGGAGTCTTATCAAAAAAGCGCAGCCGAAGTTTGATCAAATGTTCATACAGTTGAATTCGGATATCTCGAATAATGAATTGCGCAATTCGTCCTGAAATATAAGTGTGGGCATATTGTACAACCGATTGCACGACCAATAAACCTAGAATGATCAACATGATATTTACCATCGCCCAATAGTTGCCATATTGCACGTGCGCATCCAACGTGTGCTGTATAAGCAACGGCCTGATCGGTGTGAGAATCCCCAATAAGAACGTGAGCACGATAACAAAGTAAAAGCGTGCTTTGTAAGGCTTCACAAACTGCATGATGCGTTTGAGCACTTTAAAATCGATGATATTTCCGCTACTTACTTTTTCTTTTTCCATGACCTCACCTTCTAGTCGGCAGACCGCTTTTCGCGAAAGCAAATCGCGGTCAAACGACTATGTTTCAGTTTAAAAATATTTTCTTGTGATATCTTACACTTACCAAATACAACCCTTCGGGCGGCACGTTCATGCCGGCCTTTTTTCGGTCTTTACCTTTTACAATTTCTTCAAATTCTTTCACTGTAATTTTTCCAGTGCCTACATCTAACAAAGTTCCTACTATGGCTCGAACCATCCCTCTCAAAAACCGATTCGCAGTGACGTAGAAAACAAGTAAATCTCCTTTTTGATTCCAGTGTGCTTTTTTGAGCGTACAAATAAAGTGATTTACATCGGTCTTCACCTTGCTAAAGCACTCAAAGTCGTGTTCGCCCACTAGTAACGCAGCCGCTCGGTTCATGGTTGGCACATCGAGCGATTTAAAAAAATAGTAGGCCTGACCAATCAATAGTGGATCCTTCACCCTTGTGATCTTGTATACATACGAGCGCTCAAAGGCATCATAGCGCGCATGAGCTTTTTCTTTTACGGGTTGAACCGTGCGAATGGCAATGTCTTTAGGTAGAAGCGAATTTAACTTAATCAGCCACGTTGGTTCATCAAGTTCTTTTTCGATATCCGCATGGAAAAATTGTTGTACGCAATGCACCCCGGCATCGGTTCGGCCACTGCCCACTATTTCTATTTTCGTTCTGAATATTTTGGACAACGCACTTTCCACTACTTCTTGCACGCCCACCGCATTGGCCTGGTTTTGCCAGCCGTGGTAGTTGGTGCCGTTGTAAGAAATTTCGAAAAAGAATCTCATAAATTCTCATAAACCAGTGCCGCCCCTTGCCCCACGCCAATACACATGGTAGCCAACCCGTATTTTACCTTTCTCTTTTGCATTTCATGAATGAGTGTTGCGGAAATGCGAACCCCGCTACAACCTAATGGATGACCGATGGCAATGGCACCACCATTGACATTTACAATTTCAGGATTGAGCCCAAGATCAAGTATGCAAGCCAATGATTGAGAGGCAAAGGCTTCATTCAATTCGACCAATCCAATATCGGAAACTTTTAAACCCGCGCGCTGCAATGCTTTTTGTGTGGCGGGCACTGGACCAACACCCATATAAGCTGGATCAACGCCCGCTATGGCCATCGATACAACTCGAGCAAGTGGTTTTAAATTTAATTTCTTAATTGTTTCCTCACTCGCTATTAAGCAAGCAGCTGCTCCGTCATTAATACCCGAAGAATTTCCAGCTGTTACTGAACCGCCCTCTTTAAATGCCGGCTTTAATTGAGCTAATTTTTCCAATGAAGTCTCGCGTGGATACTCGTCTCTACTGAATTCTAGAGTCTCTTTACCTTTTGCAATGGAAATAGAAACGAGTTCTTTGTCGAATTTTTTTGCCAGCGCTGCGGCTGCATATTTTTGCTGCGAAGCAAGTGCGAAGGCATCCTGTTGTTCCCTCGTAATCTTCCATTTCTCCGCTACGTTCTCAGCCGTTTCGCCCATCGAATAGGGATGGTACAATTTTGAAAGCTTGGAATTGACAAATCGCCAGCCGATGGTGGTGTCAAAAATTTCCTGTTTGCGGGAAAATGCTTCTTCTGATTTCCCCATCACAAACGGTGCACGACTCATGCTCTCCACGCCTCCGGCAATGTAAATGGATCCGTCTCCATTCAGTATTCCACGACTGGCATCCATAATGGCCTGAAGCCCGGAAGCACACAAGCGATTGACGGTTGCACCTCCCACGGATGTGGGGAGTCCCGCCAGTAGTAACGCCATGCGCGCCACATTTCGGTTGTCTTCACCTGCCTGGTTCGCTGCGCCAAAAATAACATCTTCAATTTCAGCTGTATTGATTGCCGGATTCCTTTCTATTAATTTCTTAATCACATGAGCCGCAAGATCATCCGGTCGAACGGAGGCCAATGTGCCTGCATATTTGCCAATAGGTGTCCGTAGGATGTCGATGATGTAGGCTGTTTTCATTCGGGGAATAATTTTGGCTACAAGCTTCATGCTGCAAGCCACAAGCCTGCAGCCTGACGCTTGTAGCGTGAGGCCATTTTACTACTTTTGCTGCAAGTTAAATTAACCTGATTATGTGGCAAAGAATTCAAACGGTGTTTCTGGGTTTGGTGGTTGTTTGTATGGCGATATGCCTATTTTTACCAATCGGCATTTTTGTGGATGCCACGACCGGTGATTCGCACCAGCTGTACCCATTACACTACACAATTGTATCTGGAGAAGCCCGATCGACCACTTATTTTCCTTATGTGGTTACAGCCATATTAATGGCAACCGCAGCCACTATTGCGGTGATGAGTATTTTAAAATTTGAGAATAGAATCACCCAAATAAAGCTGGGTACGCTTAACTCTTTGGTGCTCGCTCTTGTTATGGTAGCAATGGTTTTGTTTTTTAATCCACTGGCAAAGAAATTTGCCGATGGCCATTTGGGATTAAACCTATGGGGAACATTCGCTGCCGTAGCATTCAATTGGATTTCACTGCGTTTTATTCGCAGGGACGAAAAAATGGTGAGGGACTCCGACCGGATTCGCTAGCTCATATTCTAAATTCTAAGTTCTAAATTCTAATTCTTTTTTTATGGCTCAAACTAAACTAGGACCAAATCCTGCCAACACCATTGGCGAACTTCCATCCACAGGTACTCCAGCACCTGAATTTGTTCTCACCGCAAACGACATGAAAGACGTATCATTGAAAGACTTTGCGGGAAAAAACGTGGTACTCAATATTTTTCCCAGTGTTGACACCGGTGTTTGTGCAGCATCCGTCCGCGAATTCAATAAGCGAGTAGCTTCGATTGACAATACAGTGGTATTATGTATTTCTAAAGATTTGCCCTTTGCACAAAAGCGTTTTTGTGGGGCAGAGGGAATTGACAAAGCTATTACCGTTTCTGATTTCCGTAGTCGCGGATTTGGAAAATTATATGGTGTGGAGTTGTTGGATTCTGCTTTCGCGGGATTGTTTGCCCGTGCCGTGGTTGTAATTAATGGAGAGGGAAAAGTCAAGTACACTGAACTGGTTCCCCAAATTGGAGAAGAACCGAACTACGAGTCTGCGCTGAAAGCAATTTGATTTTTCGCATGAGGCGTCAGACGCCTAATAAAATCACGCAAAGCCCTTTCGTCATTGAAAGGGTTTTTTGTTTGTGTAAATTGAAGTATCTTTTCTTTTTCAATTCTGCTTTATGAAAATTCTAACTTCCTTTTTGTTGCTTTCGGCAAACCTTCTTTTTGCTCAAACTCCAAAAAGCTATTATCTGACTACCGATCGCATCTTCGATGGCGAAGTGATGCATACCGGTTGGGCGGTTGTTGTAGAAGCGGACAAGATTATTTCGATCGGACCAAAAGAGAAAATAAAAGAGCCGGTTGGCTCCATCAAAATCAATTATCCAAACTCAACATTGCTTCCCGGTTTAATTGAAGGGCACTCACACTTGTTACTTTATCCTTACAATATCACCGACTGGGACACACAAGTATTGAAAGAGACGGATGCTTATCGCACAGCACGTGCTACGGTGCATGCCAAAAACACGCTAATGGCTGGCTTCACCACTGCGAGAGATTTAGGAACTGAGGGGGCAGGCTATTCCGATGTAGCTTTGAAGCGCGCGATAAATGAAGGAATAATTCCAGGGCCGCGGTTAATGGTGGCAGGCAGAGCCATTGTGTCTACAGGCTCATACGGTCCAAAGGGATACGATCATGATCAGGAAATTATGTTGGGTGCGGAAGCTGCCGATGGCAATGATTTAGTACGTGTAGTCCGCGATCAAATTGGCAAAGGTGCAGACTTCATAAAAATCTATGCAGATTATCGCTGGGGATTAAATGGCGAAGACCAACCTTCGTTTACATTGGAAGAACTAAAACTCATCAACGAAGTGACGCGAAGCAGTGGCCGCGTAATGGTTTGTCATGCTAAATCAAAAGAAGCCATTCGAAGAGCTGTGATGGCCGGTGCTGAGACGATTGAGCATGGCGATTTTATTGATGTGGAAACGGGCAAGCTGATGAAAGAACACAACGTCACATTTATTCCCACACTGGCGGCAGTAGATATGATTACTCAATATCGTGGTTGGAAAAAGGGAGTCTCGCCAGACCCGGCTAACGTTGTGAATAAGAAAAAAAGTTTTAAAGCCGCTATGGAATCTGGTGTTGCCATTGGCATGGGCGGAGACGTGGGTGTTTTCCCGCACGGTGAAAATGCGTTGGAGATGGAGTTGATGGTTGAATATGGCATGAAGCCAATGGAGGTTCTAAAAGCAGCAACCACCATAAATGCAAAAGCTTTTCATTTGGATCAACAGGTTGGTGCTATTAAGGAAGGATTAAAAGCGGATTTGTTGATTGTGTCGGGCGACCCATCGAATGTTATTTCTGATTTGAGAAAGGTGAAATGGGTGATGAAGGACGGAGTTGTGGTTCGAAATGAAAAATAGCTTAGTTAGACGTAATGTGAATTACAAGAGTAAATGACGATCGATGTTTCGGTAACAGAGTAAATCAATCTGTGTTCTTGGTCGATCCGCCTGCTCCAAGTTCCTTTGAATTGATGCTTTAAGGGTTCAGGTTTACCCAATCCCTCAAACGGACTCCGAAGTATATCCTTGACCAGATCTCCAATTCGAAGAGCCATTTTCCGATCGAGTTAAATCCAATCTTGATATTCTTTGAAAGCCTTAGGAACAAACTCAATAGTTCTCATAACAACTCATCGAGTTTCAGAAAAATAGCTTCTTTTTTTCTTTTGTATTCTTCAATGCGTTCGTTTAGTTCATTGGCATACCTTGGATTGCTCAAAATATATTCAGTATCATCTGCCGATTGAATTGTAATATCAACTGTTTTATGAGGGAACATTTTTTTTATTCCTTCCATAATTTCTGGTGTTAATAAATCTGTGTTTATTTGGATAGTTGTTTCCATAAACTTATTTTAAGTAAAGGTAAATGATTTTACCTAAACCATTTTGTTATCAAGCAATTCGCAGGGAAATCGCTTTTAACATTTTAGCACCAAACTTCTGTAATCATCATCCAATGCAGCGGTCAACCGTTTTGATCGTTTGGACATTTTGGTGGATTTCTCTTTGTCCAACAAAGCCAAGGCCATCTTGTTGACAATCG